>CATEYX010000001.1 GCA_949511925.1 Cryomorphaceae bacterium
AAATTTTAAATAAACAGAATGGAAGTAGAAAATTTAATTGAATCGTTTTCAGAATTTAAAGAGGTTAAGAATATTGATCGTGAAACTATGATGAACATCTTAGAAGATGTTTTTAAAACAGTATTGACTAAAAAATATGATGAGCAAGGAAATTTTGATGTCATTATTAATGTGGATAAAGGGGATTTAGAAATTTGGAGAAATAGAGAGGTAGTTGAAGATGGAGAAGTAGAAATTCCTATTGCACAGATTTCCTTGTCTGATGCTTTGAAAATTGAAGATGATTATGAGGTTGGAGAAGAAGTTTCTGAGCAAGTAAGTTTTGAATCAGAATTTGGAAGAAGACAAGTGCTTTCTATTCGTCAGCATTTAATGGCTCGTATTGCTGACCAGCATAGAGATGAGTTAATGAAGCGTTATGAAGAGAGAATTGGTGAAATTATTCACGGTGAAGTTTACCAAATTTGGAGAAATGAAATTTTACTACAAGATGATGAAGGTAATGATTTGTCTTTGCCGAAATTGGAGCAGATTCCTAGAGATTATTTCAAAAAAGGAGAATCAGTAAGAGCAGTGATTAAGGAAGTAAGTCTTAAAAATAATAAAGCAAATATTGTTCTTTCTCGTATTGCTCCAGAGTTTATTGAGCGTTTATTTGAGCAAGAGGTTCCTGAGGTGTTTGATGGTATTATAACTATTAAAAATGTAGTTAGGATTCCTGGTGAAAGAGCTAAAGTAGCTGTAGAATCATATGATGATAGAATTGACCCTGTAGGAGCATGTGTAGGAATGAAGGGTTCAAGAATTCATAGTATTGTTCGTGAGTTGAAGAATGAAAATATTGATGTTGTAAATTATACTGAAAATTCTCAATTGTTAATTACAAGAGCATTGAATCCTGCAAAAATCACTTCTGTAAAGTTAGATGATGAAAAGATGAGGGCTAGTGTATTTATGGCTGCTGACCAAGTTTCATTAGCAATTGGTAGAGGAGGTCATAATATTAACTTAGCAGGAAAATTGTCAGGTTATGATATTGATGTGTATAGAGATGCAGGTAGCTTTGAAGATGATGTTGCTATTGATGAGTTTACAGATGAATTAGAAGCATGGGTAATTGATGCTTTAAAAGCTATTGGTTGTGATACAGCTAAAAGTGTACTAGATATTTCAGCAAAAGACCTAGTATTAAGAACAGATTTAGAAATTGAAACTGTAGAAAGTATTCTGAGCGTCTTAAGTTCAGAGTTTGAAGATTAATAAAAAATTAAGACCTAAGTATGTCAGATAAAAAAAGCGTAAGGTTAAATAAGTTAGTTAAGGAATTTAATGTCAGTATTGACAGGATATATTCATTTCTTGAGGCGAAAGGTATTGAGGATTTAAAGCCCAATACAAAAGTATCTCATGATGTCTATATGGATTTGTTAGGTGAATTTGATTCTGAAAAGAAAGCAAAGTTATCAGCTGAGTTATTATCCAAAGAAAAAGAGTTAGCTAAAGCTGAAGAAATTATTAAACAGCAAGAAGCAGAGGAAAAAGCTCAAAAAGAAGCTGAAGAGAAGAAAAAAGTAGAGCTAGCACTCAAAGTAAAGAGAGAAGCTGCTGTTGCTGAACAAGAAAAAGAAGCTGCTGTTGTTGCCGAACAAGAGAAAGTAAAAGTGCCTACTGAAGATGAGATAATTAAAGTAAAAACGAAAAAAAAGGAATTGAAAATTCTTGGTAAAGTTGATATTGAGCCAAAGAAAGCTGTTAAAGCAAAGCCTGAAGCTCCTAAAGTTGTTGTAGAGGTTCCAAAAAAAGAAGAGAAAAAAGAAGACCCTAAGAAGGTTGAGGGGATTATTAAAGCAACTGCCGGTAAACTTAGAGGAGTTAAATCAACTGGACAAACAATTGATTTATCTCAATTTAAAAAACCAGAAAAGGTTGAGAAAAAGAAAAGAGTAAGAATTGTCAAAACTAAGGTTGATCCTAAGAAGTTTAAAAAATCGGTAAGACCTGTTAAAAAATCAGTTGAAATTTCTCCAGAAGAGGCTCAAAAAAGAGTAAGAGAAACGTTAGCTAAATTACAAGGAAGAGGAGGTAAAAAATCATCTGTTAGAAACAGAAAAGATAAAAGACAAGCTCATAGAGATGTTGCTGATGTTGAAAATCAGGAAAGAGCAGCAGGAGATCAAACAATAAAGATTGCAGAGTTTGCTACGGCAAGCGAGTTAGCAGTTTTAATGAATGTTGCAGTTACTGAAATTGTAACAACTTGTATGGGTCTTGGTATGATGGTTAGTATGAATCAAAGGTTAGATGCTGAAACAATCCAAATGTTGGTAGAGGATTTCGGCTTTAAAGTTGAATTTGTAGGAGCTGATGTCCAAGAGTCTATTGAAGAAATTATTGATACTGAAGATCAATTAGAAGCGCGTGCACCTATTATTACAATTATGGGACATGTTGATCACGGTAAAACTTCATTGATGGATTACATAAGAGAAACAAATGTAATTGCAGGAGAATCAGGTGGGATTACGCAACATATTGGGGCGTATGAGGTTACGTTGAAAAATGGAAAACAAATTTCATTCTTAGATACACCAGGTCATGAGGCATTTACTGCAATGCGTGCTAGGGGAGCGAAAGTTACTGATATTGTTGTAGTTGTAGTAGCAGCTGATGATAGAGTGATGCCACAGACGAAAGAGGCAATTAGCCATGCTCAAGCGGCTGGTGTGCCAATTATCTTTGCAATTAATAAAATTGACCGACCAACTGCTGATACTGAAAAAATTAAAGGAGAATTAGCAGAAATGAATCTTCTTGTAGAAGATTGGGGAGGGAAATATCAATCACAAGATATATCTGCTAAGGTGGGTACTGGAGTTCCAGAAATTTTAGAGAAAATTATTTTAGAAGCTGAAATGCTTGACCTTAAGGCAAATCCTAATAGAAATGCACAAGGAACAGTTATTGAAGCATCATTGGATAAAGGAAAAGGATACTTATCTACTTTGTTGGTACAGAAGGGAACATTAAAGGTCGGAGATTATGTTTTAGCAGGTTCTTATTCAGGAAAAGTAAAAGCCTTATTGGACGAAAGAGGTGAAACAAGAAATGATGCAGGACCTTCAACTCCGGTTGTATTACTAGGGTTAGATGGAGCGCCAACAGCAGGAGATGAATTTCATGTTATAGAAAGTGAGCAAGAAGCGAAAAAAATTGCTTCAAGAAGAGGTCAATTACAAAGAGAGCAAAGTGTAAGAACGCAGAAACACTTAACTCTTGATGAGATTGGAAGAAGAATTGCTTTAGGTGGTTTCCAAGAAATTAATGTGATTATAAAAGGGGATGTTGATGGTTCTATTGAAGCATTGTCTGATACTTTGCAACAACTTTCTACTGAGGAGATAAAAGTAAATATTATTCAAAAAGCAGTAGGTCAAATTTCAGAATCGGATGTGATGTTAGCAGCAGCTTCTGATGCAATTATTATTGGTTTCCAAGTTAGACCTTCTTTAAAAGCGCGTAAATTGGCAGAAGCTGAACAAATCGATATTAGATTATATTCTATAATTTATAAAGCAATTGAAGAATTGAAATTAGCAATGGAAGGTATGCTTAGACCTGATGTTGAAGAGAAAATTATTTGTAATATTGAAATTAGAGAAACCTTCAAGATTTCTAAGATTGGTACTATCGCTGGTTGTATGGTCCTTGACGGTTCATTAACAAGACAAACTGGTGTAAGACTTATTCGTGATGGTGTTGTAGTTTATACTGGTAAATTGTCATCATTAAAACGTTTCAAGGATGATGTTAATGAAGTTAAGAAAGGATTTGAATGTGGTATGTCAATCGAAAACTTTAATGACCTTAAAGTAGGTGATATTATTGAAGGATATGAAGAGGTAGAAGTAAAAAGAGTATTAAAATAAACTCTTAATTTTTTAACTGAGAAAAATTTATGATCTCAGGAACAGGATAAGCACCAGGAAAGTTTTTACTTATCTGGTGCTTTATTTTTATAGCCTCTAGTTTTGTTCTAAAGTTCCCTACTCGTACTCTATAATATGGTGCGTCATATTCTAAATAAGCAGGAATTTCAGGATAAAGGTTAATGAAATCGATTTTTAATTGCATTATTTCTTTTTGTTTGGCTTTAAAAAGTAGTTGAACACGCCAACCTTCCACTCCATTTTTGGCTTTTAATATGTTTTCGTATTTATGAACTAAGGCATCTATCCCCTGTTCATTTACACTAGTAATCTCTTTGTTTTCATTGAGAGTAGTATCAGTTTGTGCAACCAAAATAAAAGGTAGAGCAATAAATATGAAGAGTATTTTTTTCATCCCTCAAAAATATAAAATAAAATGAGTTTGCTTTTCCTATTTTTGCAAAGTGAGATTCTCGTATACATTTAAGGTTGATAAGCCAAGTG
>CATEYX010000002.1 GCA_949511925.1 Cryomorphaceae bacterium
AGTGTAGCGCATAATGGAGTTTGCTTAACGGTAGTTAAAATTAATGGTGATGAATATGTTGTTACTGCTATTAAAGAAACTTTGGATAAATCCAACATTGGATTATTAGTAGTTGGGAGTAAAGTAAATATAGAAAGGTGTTTAAAAATAGGAGACAGGCTTGATGGCCACCTGGTACAAGGTCATGTTGATCAAACTGCAAAGTGTGTTGATGTTAAAAAAGAAAATGGTTCCTATGTATATACTTTTAAGCACAAGGAATCCGATAATATGACGGTGGAGAAAGGTTCTGTTTGTGTAAATGGGATAAGCTTAACGGTTGTTAATTCCAAAGACACTTCTTTTTCAGTAGCCATTATTCCTTACACGCATGAGCATACTAATTTCCATGAGTTTAAAGATGGAACAGTAGTGAATATTGAATTTGATATTTTAGGAAAATATATTGCTAAGCAATTTATGAGGGACTTATAAAGTCTATTTTTTCAACTCAAATTCAGGTTCACATTCTTTGGTGAAAAAACGATAATTTATGCCTACGGTAAATTGTTGTTTTGAACCTACTTGAGTCCCGTTAAGGTGTTGGTATAAAGGAATTTCACTTGTTGCAAAAATTGTAATCCCATTCTGAGAATAACTAAGTTGTGGAATGAAAAACCATTTTTTACTTCCTGTAGATATTGGGTCAATACTATAGAAACCTAGTAAATCAATATTTTCAGCTGCTTGTATTTCACCAATTCTTTCGGCTTTTATTTGTGTAGTTACACCCCATTTTCTGAAAAATGTTTTAGATGCAAAAAAACCAACACTTGTATAATCTCCGAATTTAATACCTAATGAATTGAAACTTTTCTTAATATGTAAAGTGCTAACAAATAGTCGTAATTTTCTTTTTTGATATTCTCTATAGAAGAATGAATAGAACATAAAATCATTAGAACCGCTTGTTGTTTGTACCGTAGGTGGATTCATTTGATAAATATCATTTGCCGGATATCCAGGAGCCCAAGATGATTTAGGAATAGAAATAGAAGAGTCATTTGGTGCTCCTAAAGGTATTTTAATCCCAATCCCAAGTGCAATTTCTGTACGTTTAAAATTGGCATTCTTATTGTAAACACTATATCTAGGTAAAATAATCAAGTCACTTAATCCTGAAGCAGATGTCGTATCCACATTATGAGTCTCAATTAATGATTTTTTAAGGTAATAACCAGTTGCTATGGATAGAGTTAGTTTCTTACTAACTCCATAATCAGTTCTGAAAAATAGGTAATTACTATTAAGATTTTCAAAGAGTGGTGTGGATTTAACATCACCGGTGTAAAATTGATCAGATTGATTAAATTGGTAATTTAGTGAAATCTCCATTTGGTTTTCTTGCAAAACACCAGTTGCAGCCCCTCCTGCTATTGGGCTTCCTGCTCCTCCTGAACAACAGCCTTGTGCGTAAATGTTACTGTTAGCGAAAAGGGCTAGGATGCTAAATAATAATAAACGCATATACTTAATGATTAACTACAAATGGAATACTTTCTGAACTTGTTTCAGAAGTAACTTTTAGAAAATAGTTTCCATTGTTTAATGAACTAACATCAATAGATGTTGTCAATTCCTTTTCTTTAATAACTATTTTACCTAATACATCTATGATGCTAAAAGTTATTGTTTCTGACTGATCTTTAGTATATGAAACATTTAGTATATTGTTTACTGGGTTAGGGTATGATGAAAGTTGAAAGTTATTTTCCCACATCTGCTCAATTCCTAATGGAGCTAAAAGAGCGTCATTGATTGCAGTTTGTACGCCTGGAAAGGTAATCTTATTATCATTATTATTATAATAAATATGATGGTCACTACCCCCTAAAACTACCACTTTTGGCATACCATAAGTCCCATAATCATTCATCTTAATATCACTTGAAGAGAAAGTAGTACTCAATGGCATATTTTCGCTTATTGCCCAATTATTAATGGTTGCACATGCAGTGGTTCCATTATCGTCAGCCATATAAAAATGTACTCTTCCTGGATGACTTGTTGCAAATGTTTGTACAGCAGAATAAGCAGGAAGTCCGTATGTAGCGCATGACAAACATGGCATAACCCATGCAATAACAATTACATCCCCATTATCTAATTCATCAAATAAGTTGTGTGATGTTCCATTACAATCATTAGCTGTAAAATTTGTTGCAGTAGTTTGTGCGTAAGCAAATCCTAAAGTAGTTAGAATTGCTAGAATAATCATTAGGGTCTTTTTCATAAGTATAAATTTATTGTTCTCTTTCGTATTTGCAA
>CATEYX010000003.1 GCA_949511925.1 Cryomorphaceae bacterium
TATGAAAAATTAGCGCCAGCTGCAAATACGGGTTTATCTGCTCTTTTTTCTACACCTGATTTAAGAGATAAGGTACAGTTTTCTTCAACTAACCTAGAGGTTATTGAAGTATTGAAATTAGAAGTTGAAGATGCAATTGCTCGTTCATTCAATATTTTAAGAAGTAGAATTGACCGTTTTGGAGTAACTCAGCCAAACATCCAAAGATTGGAAACTGCAGGTAGAATTTTAGTTGAATTACCAGGTATTAAAGATCCTGAAAGAGCTAGAAAATTATTGCAATCGACTGCACAATTAGAATTCTGGGAAACTTACGAATACAATGAATTGTTTCAAGCATTGGAATCTGCTAATGCTTTTTTAAGAGAAACTGCTGAAGCTGTAAATATTGAAGAGGAATCGGTAAATGTTGAAACTACGGAGCTTGCAGTGTTAGTTGAAAAAGAAGATACTACTGAAAATATAACTAGTGATTTATTAGCTGAAATTGAAGCGGATACTTTAGCTGCTGATAGTGCTGCTAGCAATTTAAGTTTTGAAGAATTTGCTTCTGAGAATCCTTTGTATGCAGTATTGTATCCTAATGTTGATCAACAAAATCAATTGAACCCAGGGCCAGTTGTTGGTTTCTGTGCTGTAAAAGATACTGCTGCTTTAAATGTATATTTGAAAGATGATGCAATCAGAAAATTCTTTCCTGTTGATGTAAAATTTGCTTACACTGTTAAACCTTATGATCCTGATGGAAAATTTGTACAATTAGTTGCATTAAAGTCGGATAGAAACGGAAAGTCAGCTATGGAAGGTGATGTAGTGACGGATGCTGTTCAAGTATTTGGACAATTCGCTTCATCTGCAGAGGTGTCAATGGAAATGAATGCTGAAGGTGCAAAGCAATGGAAAAGATTAACTGCTGAAAACATTAAGAAATCAGTAGCGATTGTTTTAGATGGTTATGTATATTCTTACCCAACTGTACAAGCTGAAATTGCTGGTGGTCGTTCTTCAATTACTGGAAACTTTACAGTAAATGAAGCGAAGGATTTAGCAAATATTTTGAAGTCAGGTAAATTGCCTGCTCCTGCTCGTATTATTGAAGAAGCTATAGTTGGTCCTTCATTAGGTGAAGAAGCAATTAGTTCTGGTTTAACATCATTTATCTTTGCCTTACTTTTAGTATTGGCATATATGATATTCTATTATAATGGTGCTGGTGTGGTTTCTAACATTGCATTACTAGCTAATATATTCTTTATATTTGGAGTGCTATCTTCATTAGGTGCGGTACTTACTTTACCTGGAATTGCAGGTATTATCCTTACAATTGGTATGTCGGTTGATGCGAATGTACTTATTTATGAGCGTATCCGAGAGGAGCTTAGCAATGGTAAAGGTTTGCGTTTAGCAATTGAGGATGGATATAATAATGCTTACAGTTCAATTATTGATGCCAATGTAACTACATTGTTAACGGGTATCATTCTTTACACTTTTGGTACAGGGCCAATTAAAGGTTTTGCTACTACTTTAATTATCGGTATTTTAACTTCACTTTTTGCTGCAATATTTATTACTCGTCTAGTAATTTCCTATCGTTTAAATAAAGGAAAAACAATTTCGTTTGCAACTAAATTGACTGAAGGAGCATTTAAGAATATTAATATTGATTTTATTGGTAAGCGTAAAAGATTTTATATTCTTTCAGCTGTAATTGTATTATTAGGTATTGGTTCTTTAGTTACTAAAGGATTAAATTATGGAGTTGATTTTGTTGGGGGAAGAACTTATGTTGTTCGCTTTGATGACACAGTAAATAATGAAGAATTAAGATCGGCATTAACTGATGTGTTTGTTGATGCAGATGGTTTAAATTATACTCCTCAAGTTAAAACTTTTGGTGATGATAATCAGGTGAAAGTTACAACTTCATTTATGATTGAGAGTAATGAAATTACTACTGATTTAATTGTTGAATCAAAATTATCTGAAGGATTGTCAACTACTGGTTTGGAATATGAAATAATGAGTTCGCAAAAAGTAGGTCCTACTATTGCTGATGATATTAAGGATGCGGCTGTATGGTCAGTATTCTTTTCATTGTTAGTAATCTTTTTGTATATTTTAGTTAGGTTTAGAAAATGGCAATTTAGTTTGGGTGCTGTTGTTGCAGTATTCCATGATGTATTAATTGTACTTTCAATCTTCTCTATCTTTTACGGAATTTTACCTTTCTCATTAGAAATTGATCAAGCATTCATTGCTGCGATTCTTACGATTATTGGGTATTCACTAAATGATACTGTAGTTGTGTTTGACCGTGTAAGAGAGTATATGAATGATAATAAAAAGAAAGGTGTTCACGAATTGATTAATGGCGCTTTAAACAGTACATTAAGTAGAACAATCAATACTTCCTTAACTACCTTTTGTGTTCTATTAATTATCTTTATTTTTGGTGGTGAGGTAATTAGAGGTTTTATGTTTGCTTTAATGGTAGGTGTTGTCGTAGGTACTTACTCTTCATTATTTGTAGCTTCTCCTATTATGTTGGATACAATTAAGAGGAAAGAAGAAAAAGTTAAAAGAAAATAATTAGTTTATAATTTTAATTAAAAAGCCCTTTCTTTGAGAGGGCTTTTTTTATTTTTGCGTTATGTTATTATTCATAGGAGGGCCCGAAATTATTATTGTTCTATTGTTTATAGTTATGTTTTTTGGTTCAAAAAAAATACCAGAATTAGCTAAGGGATTAGGAAGGGCTATGCGTGAGGTTAAAGATGCGTCTAATGACATTAAAAAAGAGATTCGTAATAGTGCAGGTAGTATTAAAGATGACCTTGATATAACAAAATAATGAGTCCAACTATTGCTTTATTGGTAGGTTTACTACTGCTTTTTTTTGGTGGAGAGTTATTAGTTAGAGGTTCAGTTGCTTTAGCTTTAAAAATGCGTATTTCTACTCTAGTTGTAGGGATGACAGTTGTTTCTTTTGCTACTTCAGCACCTGAATTATTTGTGAGTTTGCAAGCTGTTTTGAACGGTAGTAATGATATTGCTTTTGGAAATGTTATTGGCTCCAATATTGCTAACATAACTTTAGTGCTTGGGGTTACGGCTCTTATTTTTAGAGTAAAAATATCTGAACAAACAGCGATTTTAAACTACCCTTTTTTACTGCTTGCTTCTTTAATTTTTGGTGGTGTGATGTACTATTTTAAAGGTATTCCGCAAGAAATAGGATTTTTATTCATTTTTTTATTATTAGTGTTTACTTGGCTCTTAATTAGTAAATCTAGAAAAGAAAACTTGAAATTAGCTACTGAAGAGGGTGAATTGCTGGAAGAAGCTTCATCTGATTCTTTGTTTAAAAGTTTAGGTTTCTTGATTGCTGGTATTGTTTTATTAAAATTTGGTGCTGATTATTTGGTGGAGGGGACTATTGCTATTGCAAAGAAATTTGAAATTTCTGAACGAGTTATTGCTGTTACAGTGGTAGCTATTGGTACAAGTATTCCTGAGTTGGCAACTTCAATTGTTGCAGCACTTAAAAAGGAACATAACTTAGCGGTAGGAAATCTAATTGGCTCAAATATCTTTAATATTTTAGTGGTATTAGGAGTTGTAGCTAGCATAAAGGAAATTACTATTTCTGACTCTGCTATTCTATCGTTTGATTATGTTTGGATGATTACTATTACATTTATAATAGGCCTATTTATTTATGCTTTTTCAAAACGTCAGATATCCAGAACGGAAGGAATTATATTATTGTTAATTTATATATCTTACCTTTATTTTTCTATTTATTAAATAGTTTTCTTCTAGCTTTTATTGCTTAATAATGTGTTGATAAATTTACTTTTCAACAAGACACTTGTATTGATTTTTTTTATTTTTTAAATTATATTTGCCTAATTAATAATCCTGTATACATAAACTAAAATTATGAAATCTAAATTAGAATACATTTGGTTAGACGGCTATTCTCCAACTCAAAATATGAGAAGCAAAACAAAAGTCGTTGATGACTTTAATGGTTCTTTAGTAGAATGTCCTGTTTGGGCTTTTGATGGCAGCTCTACAAGGCAAGCTGTTGGGAATTCTTCTGATTGTTTGCTTAAGCCGGTGGCTATTTTTCCTGACCCTGCAAGAATTAATGGTTGGTTGGTTATGACGGAGGTTTTAAATGCTGATGGAACTGCACATGAATCAAATGGAAGAGCAAAGATTAATGATAATGATGATGATTTTTGGTTTGGATTTGAACAAGAATATTTTATTATGGATGTCGAAACGCAATTGCCTTTAGGATTCCCTTTAGGAGGGTATCCTGGTCCTCAAGGAATGTATTATTGCTCAGTAGGCGGTAAGAACACTCACGGAAGAGATTTAGTTGAAGAGCATGCTGATTTGTGTATTGAAGCAGGAATTAACTTTGAGGGGATTAATCAGGAGGTTGCATGTGGACAATGGGAATTCCAATTGTTTGCAAAAGGAGCAAAAAAAGCGGGAGATGAACTTTGGATTGCTCGTTATTTGTTAGATAGATTAACTGAAGATTATAATTATTATATTGATTATCACCCTAAGCCAATCAAAGGGGATTGGAATGGTTCTGGTATGCATGCGAATTTCTCTAATACGACTTTAAGGGAATGTGGTTCCAAGGAGACTTATGAGCAGATTTGTGAGGCTTTCCGCCCAGTAACTAAAGAGCATATTGAAGTTTATGGCGAACATAATGAGGAAAGATTAACAGGTTTGCATGAAACAGCTTCTATTCACGATTTTACTTATGGTGTTTCTGATAGAGGGGCGTCAATTAGAATTCCTATTATTGTAGTGGAAAATGGATGGAAAGGATGGTTAGAAGATAGAAGGCCAGCTTCTAATGCTGACCCATATAAAATTGCAGGTAGAATTGTAAAAACAGTTAAATCCGCTAAGCTTTAATCCTATTAACAATGTATTGCTAATAATTCTGATTGTCTATTTTGTCAATTTATAGATTATTTCTTATTTTTAGCAATATTTAAAAATTAAACTAATGAAACATTTTATTAAATCAATTCTATTTATATTTTTATTAAGTATTGTCTTTTTATCGGGTGCAAATGCTCAGGACAATAGAAGTAAAAAATTATTAAAGGCTGATCTTGCTTTTGAGGCAGAGCAATATTTTTCGGCAGCTGAATTGTATAAGAAAGCGTATGTTAAAACTAAAAATAAAGCATTAAAAGCTGAAATTATTTTTAAACAAGCTGAATGTTACCGTCTATCTGGAAATACAAAGCGTGCTGAAAGTTATTATAAACGTGCAATAAGAGCAAAATATCCTAATGTTCTTATTTACCTGATCTATGCTGATATGCTTAGGTTAGATGGGGATTATTCTGCTGCGGAAGAACAATATAAAAAGTATTTAAAATTCAATCCTACTGATGTTAATGGAGAGTTAGGTTTGAAGTCGTGTGAATATTCTGTTAAATGGCTTGATAAACCGACAAGGTATCAGGTTGAAATAATGCCAGTACTTAATTCAAGAAGTAGTGATTATAGTGTTGCCTTTGGTAAAGGTGATTATTCAGAGTTGTTTTTCACTTCATCTAGAGGTGGAGGTCTTTCTGATAAGATTGATGCTAGAACTGGTGAGAATTTTTCGGACATCTATTTTTCAAAGCTTAATAAAGCTGGAAAATGGAGTGTTCCAGAATTATTACAAGAACCTGTAAATACTGCGGGGAATGAAGGTTCTGTTTTTATTAATAAAAGAGGAACTATGATGTTCTTTACACAGTGTAAAGTTGAAAAAAAGAAGTCAGAAGGTTGTGGTATTTATGTTGCAAAACGTAAAGGTAAGCTTTGGGGTCAGCCAATATTGTTACAGGTTAAGTTAGATAGTAATGTTACTTTCGGTCATCCTGCAGTTAGTGATGACGAATCAATTGTTATATTTTCATCAGATATGTCAGGTGGGTATGGCGGGAAAGATTTATGGATGGTGACAAAAGAACAGAGAGGGAGATGGAGTATTCCAGTCAATTTAGGACCAGCGATTAATACTCCTAATGATGAAATGTTTCCTTTTATACGTGATGATAATACAATTTACTTTTCATCTAATGGACATGTAGGTATGGGAGGTTTAGATGTTTATAAATCAACTAAAGATGAATTAGGTGTTTTCTCATCTGTTGTAAATATGAAATCTCCAATAAATTCATCAGCTGATGATTTTAGTATAATTATTGAGAGAGATGAAGAAAAAGGATATTTAACTTCTAACAGAGATGGAGGTAAAGGAAGTGATGATATTTACCAATTTGAATTACCTGAGTTAAAACTTTTTGCTAAGGGTGTTGTTACTGACTCTAAAACAGGAGGTATAATGACTAATGTTAAAGTACAGTTTATTGGTAATGATGGTACAACTAATGAGGTGGTAACAGATAATACTGGTGTTTATGAATTTGCTTTAAAACCATTAACTTCTTATGAGATTATAGTAAATACTGAGGGGTATTTGAATAGATCAGTAAATGAAACTACTGTTGGTGTTGAAAATAATAAAGTATTTGTCATTGATTTTTCAGTTGATCCTGTCAAAAAGGAAGTTGTACTTCCTAGAATTGAATACGACTTTAATAAATTTGATCTAAGACCACAATCAATTGCTGATTTAGATATTTTAGCAGAAACATTAAAAGACAATCTTAATGTTGTTATTGAATTAAAATCACATACTGATTATATAGGTTCTGATGCTCAAAATAATAAACTATCGCAACTTAGAGCTGATGCTTGTGTGGCTTATTTAATTAGTCAGGGAATTGATTCAGGACAACTAGTTGCAAGAGGAATGGGAGAAAATGAACCTTTTGTAATTGAAAACAAAGATGGTAGACTTAAAGAAGGTGATGTATTGACCGAAAAATATATTAAGAAAATTAAGTTTAAAAAGAATAAAGAAAAGGCAAATCAGTATAATAGAAGAACATCTTTTAAAGTATTAAGAGAAGATTATTTTCCAGCTGCAAGCATGAAAATAGCTGCTGATAAAAAAAAGTAACTAACATATAAATACTAGAAAAGCATCCTAATTATTAGGATGCTTTTTTTTACAATTATGGCAACAGATAGATACAATCAAAGAGGTGTTTCTGCAGACAAGGAAGATGTACATAATGCAATTAAAAATGTAGATAAGGGATTATTTCCTTCTTCATTTTGCAAAATTGTTCCTGATTATTTAACTGGGGATGATGACTACTGCTTAATAATGCATGCTGATGGTGCAGGAACAAAATCATCATTAGCTTATATGTATTGGAAGGAAACGGGTGATGCTTCAGTTTGGAAAGGAATAGCTCAGGATGCACTTATCATGAATATTGATGACTTATTATGTGTTGGGTCAGTAGATAATATTATGCTTTCTTCTACTATTGGTAGAAATAAATCTGTTATAAATGGAGATGTGCTTTCTGAAATCATTAATGGTACTGAAGAGCTTTTAGCTGAGTACAAAAAGTTTGGTGTAAATATTATTTCTACTGGAGGTGAGACAGCAGATGTTGGTGATTTGGTGCGAACTATTATAGTTGATTCTACTGTTGTGGCTCGTATGAAAAGATCTGATGTAATTGATAACGCTAATATAAAAGAGGGGAATGTTATTGTTGGTTTATCTTCTTCAGGAATGGCGAATTATGAAACAGAATTCAATGGAGGTATGGGAAGTAATGGATTAACTTCTGCTCGACATGATGTTTTTTCAAAAATATTAGCTGAAAAATATCCTGAAAGTTTTGATCCTTCAGTACCTATGGATTTAGTCTATTCAGGAACTAATAAATTAACTGATGCTGTTGAAGGATCAACTTTAAATGCTGGGAAATTAGTGCTTTCGCCAACCAGAACTTATGCGCCAATTATTAAAAAAATATTGGATAAATACCGCAAGCAAATAGATGGGATAGTGCATTGCAGTGGTGGCGCTCAAACCAAGGTATTACACTTTGTGGATAATGTGCATGTAATTAAAGATAATATGTTCGCATTACCAGCTCTTTTTAAATTGATTCAAGATGAATCAGGTACTGATTGGAAAGAAATGTACAAGGTATTTAATATGGGACATAGAATGGAGCTATATGTTCCTAAGGAAATTGCTGAGGATATTATTACTATTTCAGAATCCTTTAATGTTGAAGCAAAGATTATTGGTAGAGTAGAAGCTTTTGAAGGTAAAAAATTAACTATTAATTCCGAATTCGGAACTTATATATATTAACATGTTAGATAAATTATCAGCTATTAATGATAGGTATAATGAGGTAGAAAGATTAATTTCTTCTCCTGATGCAATGAATGATATGAAAGTATTTATTCAGTTAAGCAAGGAGTATAAGGATCTTGACCCTATTATTAAGGCATTTAAAGA
>CATEYX010000004.1 GCA_949511925.1 Cryomorphaceae bacterium
CTATAAGCAAAGCATGAAACAGAATTGTTCCAATAATTCCTTTGCGTTTGCTTTTCTTTTCAGCAGCAGTCATACTAATTAGGAGTTGTTGCTAGTACTATTTTGTATTTGTTTCTATAAGCAATATCCATAACTTTTACAACATGTTCAATAGCAACTGTTTTGTCGGTATGCAAGATGATTGCAGGCTCTTTTTCATTCTTAATGAGTAGTTTTAATTCTTGTTCAATACTTGCAGCTGTAACTTTATTTTCATTAATATAAAAATCAATATCCTTAGTGATGGAAATAGAAATAGTTTGTTTTTCCAATGTTTTTGCTTTGCTGCTTGGTAAAAGTAGCTTTAAGGCATTAGGGCTTACAAGGGTAGAAGTAAGCATGAAAAAGATAAGTAATAGAAAAACAATGTCCGTCATTGAGGACATATTAAAATTGGCACTTACTTTATTTCTACTTCTTAATCCCATTATTCGTTATGGTGTAAAAGGTCCAAAAATTCAGTTGTTTTTGCTTCTAGCATAAACACTACTTTGTCTACTTTTGATACTAGGTAATTGTAAGCAATAAAGGCTATAATTCCTACTATCAAACCCGCTACTGTTGTTGTCATTGCAGTGTAAATACCTTTGGAAAGCATCTCAACATCAATGTTTCCACCTGCACTTGCCATTTCATGGAAAGCAACAATCATTCCAATTACAGTTCCTAAAAACCCAATCATTGGGGCAGCTCCTGAAATGGTAGCTAGACTAGCTAAATTATTCTCCATTTTAAATACTTCAAGCTTACCTTGATTCTCAATAGCAGCTGAAATATCCGTCATGGGTTTATTAATTCTGTTTACTCCTTTTTCAATCATTCTTGAAATAGGGCTATCCGTATTACGGCATAAAGTTTTTGCAGCTTCAATATCTTTTGCTTCTACAAAATTCTGAATACTTTTTAGGAAAGAGTCATCCTCAATACTAGCCTTTCTAATAGCTGAAAAACGCTCAATTAAAATGTATACTGCGAAAATAGAAAGTAAACCTAAAGCTCCCATCACTAAGTTTCCTCCAATTCCTCCTGAAGTAATTAAGTCAATAACAGATAAAGTTTTTTCGGTAATTACTGGAGCGCTTAAGCTGTCAGTAGTTAATGGGATTTGTAATAGAAATGAATTCATAATTAGTAAACGCTAAAGTTAAGTTTTATTGCATTAAGATGTAAGTAGCTGCTCCAGCTAAATAGCCCATTAATGCTAATAATGAAATATTTTTTATGTACCAGATAAAGTCAATTTTAAGAATTCCCATAACCGCAACTCCTGCAGCTGAACCAATAATTAAAACAGATCCTCCTGTACCTGCACAATAAGCTAAAAACTCCCAAAATTTACCATCAACAGCAAAGTCGCCTACAGGTGCAATCTCATACATTCCCATAGCTCCTGCTACTAAAGGTACATTATCCACAATGGAAGAAAGTAGCCCAATTATCATGTTGATGATATAAATATCACCATTAAATGTTTTGTTTAAGAAATTAGCGACTATATCCAATTGCCCTGCTGATTGTAAAGCAGCTACTGCTAATAAAATTCCTAAAAAGAAAAATATAGTTGGAACATCTATTTTTTTCATCACTCCAATAACAGAGAGCTGAGATTTTTGTTCATGGTTTTTACTTCTATGTAAGATTTCAGTAACTAACCAAAGAACTCCTAATGATAATAATATTCCTAAATAAGGAGGTAAATGAGTAACGGTTTTGAAGATAGGTACAAATAGTAAACCAGCTACTCCTAAGTAAAACACTAAATTTCTTTCGAATGATGTAGTTGGATCGGTATAATGTTCTTTGCTTTCTAATTTTACTGGTCTTGTTACCTCTCCTTTAAGTTTAAAGGTTAAATAAATTAAAGGTACAAGTGCACATACTACTGAAGGTAAAAATACAGATGTAATAATATTACTTGCTGTAACTTGCCCTCCAATCCAAAGCATTATAGTAGTAATATCACCAATTGGGGACCAAGCACCACCTGCATTAGCTGATAGGATTACTATTCCTGCAAACATCCACAAATTTTCTTTGTCCTTAATCAGTTTGGTAAGTAAAGCCGACATAACAATTGCGGTTGTTAAGTTATCCAAAGCGGCTGAGAAAAAGAAAGTGATAATGCTTAAAATCCACATTAAAGCCACCTTCTTGTTAGTCGTAATCTTATCTGTAATGATTGAAAACCCTTCATGAGCATCAATCAATTCTACAATAGTCATTGCTCCTAAAAGGAAGAATAAAATTTCAGCAATATCTACTAAATGATGGGCTAAATGCTCGTTCAAATGGTGTGCATCAACTCCTGTAAAAGCGTAAAGTGCCCAAGCAAGTCCTCCAATAATTAATGCTGAAGCTGCCTTATCAACTTTGATTGAATGCTCTAAGGCAATTGCCATGTATCCTAAAACGAATACAATAATCATAAGTGTTGTTATCATAAATTTTTTCTGTTGAGTTTTTTATATTTTTATTGTCTAGTTTTTTTGTAGATAAACTGTCGTGCTTGGGAATGCGAAATCACTATTGTGTTTTTTTACAATCTCCATAATTTTATAATTTACATCTTCTTTAACATTTATTAAATCCTCCCATTTCGGGCTGGCTACAAAGTACATTACCATAATGTCTAATGAACTTGATCCAAATTCTTGAAAACGAACTCTACCATCTTGATTTGTTTTTTCATGCAGATTAATCATTTCTTGAATATCAGTAACAATTGCTTTTATTTGTTCTGGAGTAGTTTCGTAAGTTAAACCAATATTAAATTTGACTCTCCTTACCGGTCTCAATCCTAGGTTGTCTAATTCTGCATCAATCATTTTTTTGTTTGGTACAGTTACTAAACTTTTGTCAAAAGTTCTAATTCGGGTACTTCTGAATCCTACTTTTTCAACTATACCTGTTACGGAACCAACAGTTACAATATCACCTACAGTAAAAGGTTGGTCAAAAAAGATAGTGAAAGAACCTAAAAGGTTTTCCAAACTCTCCTTAGAAGCCATAGCTAGGGCAAGACCCCCAATTCCTAATCCTGTTGCTAGTGCAGTAATATTTACCTCAAAGATATTCCCCATTACAATTACTAAGGCAAATATATATGTAACAATTTTTGCGATTTCAATAATAAAAGGAATAAGCTGATCATCCATTTTATTTTCAGTCGCTTCAGCTCTTTTATTTAAAATTAAGCCGATAAAATCAATTACCTTTAAGATAATCCAGAAAATAGAATAAACATAAATAAGAGAATAACCTTTATTGATAAGCATCTTTAATCCTACTTCATTCTCTGGAGCTAAGTTCCATACAGAAGGATATTCTATGTGTGAGCTTCCTAAATAGATGATAGAAAGCATAATGCAAAAACCTATAGGCTTGGTAAGTAAAGCGTCAAATTTATCTATTCCTACTTCCGCTCCTTTTTTGCCAACTACTTTGAATAATAAGTGACTTAAGTATTTAGAGATTAATTTCTTAAAAATAAATCCTACAAGAATTGCTCCTAAAAACCAAGCGTAGTCTTGAATTGTATTTCCTAGTATTTCTATAAATAAGAATTCTGTTTCCATAGTGTTTTTTTTAAACTAATTGTTTTAGTGCAATTTCAAAAGCAGTCTTGGATATATTTGTTTTACTGTTGTTAATTAAATGTGATTTAATCAATGCATTTTTAATACAATCTGAAGTGTCAGCAAAAATTGCTTTATCAGTCATTTCAACATTATCTTCCATCAAGTAAGCAAAAACTCTTGCCATTCCGCAATTTGCGATAAAATCAGGTAATACACTCACTCTTTCATCAGCACTTTTTGAAATAGGTCCAAAAAAGATTTCTTTGTCGGCAAAAGGAACATTAGCTCCTGATGAAATAACTTCTAGTCCGTTATCAACCATAGCATCTAATTGAGCTTGAGTAAGCAAGCGTGAAGCTGCTGCAGGAACAAATATTTCAGCCCCCACACTCCATATTTTCTCATTTGCCTGTTCAAAAGTCAACATATCTTCAGTTTCTAAAAAGTTTGATGAACGGTTTTCTAACAATGATTCTATTTTTTCAAACGAATAGCCTTCTGGCTTTACTAATCCTCCAGCTTTGTCAATAATTCCTACAATAATAGCGCCAGCTTGTGCTAAATAATAGGCTGCTGCCCCAGCAACATTCCCCCATCCTTGTATGATTACTCTTTTCCCTTTTATATCTCCACCATAAATATTGTAATAATGTAAGATAGTTTCTGACACGCCATATCCTGTAATCAAATCACCAACAGAATAATCTTTATTTGGATTAGGTGTTAAACTTTCTTGCCTAACAATTAACGGGACACCAACTTTTAGTTGGTTAATGATTTTCATTTTACCCTCTTCATCTCTTCTATGATGCCCATTTACAATTCCTTCTAGTGGAAATAAAATTCCTTGCTCTTCACACATGGGTATTACTTCATGTACCTCATCTACATTCATATCACCACCCGTACCGTAATATGTTTTTAATAATGGTTTTGCAGCTGCATACCATCTTTTTAAAACCTCTTTTTTTCTAGGATCTCTAGGGTCAAAATTTATTCCTGATTTTCCACCTCCAATTGGGGGTCCGGCAACTGTAAATTTAACCTCCATAGTTTTTGCAAGCGCTAGCACCTCATCTTTAGTTACTCCAACTCTCATTCTTGTTCCTCCAGCTGCAGCACCTCCTCTAAGTGAGTTTATTACTATCCAACCTTCAGCATCTGTTTTCTCATCTTTCCACTCAAAAACTATTTCAGGTTTTTTATCCTCAAATTTCTTTAATAATTCTTCCATCTTCTTGGTTATATATTTTTTGCAAATGTATTAAATTTAGGTTTAGATTTCATGAATAAGCCCACCACAATTATCTCTATCGGCACCTGTAACAGATTGCAGACAGTTTACTTCATTCCTTAACCTTAAAACTCCAAGGAAAGCAAAAATCAAGGATTCTTTAAATTCAATTAATTCTTTGTTTGGCACAAGTATTTCTGACTTAGAATAAAATGTTATCCGCTCCATTAAAAACGAATTAAACACTCCACCACCTGTAAATAGTGCTGATTCATCTGTTAAAAATTTACCTATTTGAATAGCTGTATGTTCACAAAATGTACAAAGCAAATCTTCAGGTTTTTGGTTTTTAAGTATTGGAAAAATATGTTCTTCAACCCATTCTCTTCCTAATGATTTTGGAGCTTTTTTTATATAAAAATCTAACTGATTAAGTTGATGTAAAAGTGCTGGAACAATTTCCCCTTTTCGAGAAATATTTCCATTATAGTCGTACTCAAATCCTAATTTTTTACAAATATCATTTAAAACTATATTGGCTGGGCAAATATCAAATGCAATAATTTCCTCATTATTTTTTATGGATATATTGGCAAATCCACCAATATTAATACAATATTTATGTTTTGGAAAAAGCAATAAATCACCAATTGGAACTAATGGAGCCCCTTGCCCATTGAGGAAGATGTCTAAACTTCTAAAGTCATTAATAGTTGTTGTTTTTGTAGTTTGAGAAATAGTTTTTCCGCAACCGATTTGTAGCGTGTAGTTGTTTTCTGGCTGATGAAATATGGTGTGCCCATGTGAAGCAATAAAATCTATTTTTTCACCATCCAGAAATACATTGATTATTTCCCCAACATATTGTCCGAATTGAATATTAGCTTGTTCAATTGTGGCTTTATTTTGAGTATGTAAAGTTTCTAACTTTGATTTCCAGTAAATAGGATATTTTAGAGTGTTTGACTTTTCAATTCTGTATTCCCATCCCTGATTTTTAGTAAAGGTGCATATAGCAAGGTCAATTCCATCTAGCGAGGTGCCGGACATAATGCCTAAGGCTGTGTATTTTATTTTCTTAGTCATCAGTTTCCAAAAATAGTTTAAAAAATGTACTTTTGCGTAAATTTAAATAAAAGCCAATAATGAATTTCGAATTGACGGAAGAACACAAGATGATTAGGGATGCAGCAAGAGATTTTGCTCAAACAGAATTATTACCTGGAGTAATTGAAAGAGATGAAAATCAGACTTTTCCAACTGAACAAATAAAGAAATTAGGAGAGCTAGGATTTATGGGTATGATGGTTAGTCCTAAATATGGAGGAGCAGGAATGGATACTATCTCATATATTTTGGCAATGGAAGAGATTTCTAAAGTAGACGCTTCTTGTTCAGTAGTTATGTCAGTAAACAATTCTTTAGTTTGCTGGGGTTTAGAGACATTTGGAAATGAAGAGCAAAAAGAAAAATATCTAAAACCTTTAGCAAGTGGAGAGATGATTGGTGCTTTCTGTTTGTCAGAACCTGAAGCAGGTTCTGATGCTACATCTCAACAAACTACAGCTATTGATAAGGGAGATCATTATTTGTTGAACGGAACAAAAAACTGGATTACCAACGGAAGTTCAGCTTCTGTTTATTTGGTAATTGCTCAAACGGATTTAGAGAAGGGACATAAGGGAATTAATGCTTTTATTATTGAAAAAGACATGCATGGCTTTGTTGTTGGTGCGAAAGAAAATAAATTAGGAATTAGAGGTTCTGATACGCATTCATTAATGTTTACGGATGTGAAAGTTCCAAAAGAAAATAGAATTGGAGAAGATGGATTTGGCTTTACTTTTGCAATGAAAACTTTGTCAGGAGGAAGAATTGGAATAGCTGCACAAGCATTAGGAATAGCTTCAGGAGCGTATGAATTGGCTTTGCAATACTCTAAAGAAAGAAAAGCGTTTGGAAAAGAAATTTCTAAGCACCAAGCTATTGCGTTTAAATTAGCTGATATGGCTACTGAAATTGAGGCTGCAAGATTATTGTGCTTAAAAGCTGCATGGCTTAAAGATAATGGTAAAAATTATGATACGCTTGGGGCAATGGCGAAAGTATTTGCTTCTGAAACAGCTATGAAGACTACTGTTGAAGCCGTGCAGGTGCATGGTGGTTATGGTTTTGTAAAAGAATATCATGTAGAACGCTTAATGCGAGATGCAAAAATCACACAAATTTATGAAGGAACTTCTGAGATTCAAAGAATTGTAATCTCACGTTCTATTTTAAACTAAAAATTATGAAAAAACTCATTTTACTTTCATTGACAATTTTGCTTACCCTTGGTGTCAGTGCACAAATTGATATTGATAATTCAAGAATACCTTCTACTTATTTGAAATTTTTACCTTCAAATACAAGTCCTGAAGATTTACGTCCATCTGATATTCCTTCAGAACAAGTATTAAAACAAATGGGACTTTCAGATGCTAAAATTTCTGAAGCTATGGACTTTAAATATAGTAAAGGTAAATACGCTAGCGATGAATCTGACACATCTTTAATAGATAATAAAGTAAAAATAGATGA
>CATEYX010000005.1 GCA_949511925.1 Cryomorphaceae bacterium
GCAATTTTATAAAATTTTATAAATTTGCAAAGTAAAGTGGATAGATTTGGCCTATTGCAACCACTGAAAAAAATGCTAAAACAGTATTTCCTTTAGCGCTTATTCGCCAAATCTTCCTTAATAAAAATTAAACTTAAAATTAAGAAGATGTCATATTATTTCACATCAGAGTCCGTTTCAGAAGGACACCCAGACAAAGTAGCCGACCAAATTTCGGATGCATTATTAGATAATTTTTTGGCCCAAGACCCTCACTCAAAAGTAGCTTGTGAAACACTAGTAACCACTGGATTAACAGTGCTAAGTGGAGAGGTAAAAACAGAAGGATATGTTGATGTACAAAAAGTAGCGCGTGAGGTAATCCGTAAGATTGGATATGTAAAATCAGAATACCAATTTGATGCTGATAGTTGTGGTGTTATTTCAGCAATACACGAACAATCAGCCGACATTAGACAAGGAGTAGTTGAAGGAGAAGGATTGAATAAAGAGCAAGGTGCAGGTGACCAAGGAATGATGTTTGGATATGCAACCAATGAAACCGAAAATCTGATGCCTTTGGCTTTAGATATTTCTCACAAAATATTGATTGAATTAGCGGCAATTCGTAAAGCAGGAAAAGAAATGACTTACTTGCGTCCAGACTCTAAATCGCAAGTTACTTTAGAATACAATGATGATCATTCACCTAAAAGGATTACTGATATTGTTGTTTCTACGCAACATGATGATTTTGCAGATGAAAAACCTATGCAACAACAAATTGAGGCTGATGTAAGAAACTTATTAATTCCAAAAATTAAAGCTCAGTTATCAGCTGAAAATGCTGCTTTATTTGGAGAAGAAAAATACCATGTAAATCCTACAGGAAAGTTTGTCATTGGAGGTCCTCACGGAGATACAGGATTAACTGGAAGAAAAATTATTGTAGATACCTATGGTGGGAAAGGAGCGCATGGTGGTGGTGCTTTTTCAGGCAAAGACCCAAGTAAAGTTGACCGATCGGCAGCATACGCTACTCGTCATATCGCAAAAAATCTAGTAGCGGCTGGTGTAGCTGAGCGCATGTTGGTGCAAGTAAGTTATGCTATTGGTGTAGCCGAGCCAATGGGAATTTTTGTGGACACATATGGAACTTCAAAAGTAAATTTAACAGATGGTAAGATTGCTGAAATAGTAAAAGAAATGCCTTGCTTCAACTTAAAACCCGCTTCAATTATCAGCCGTTTAAAGTTGAAAAATCCTATTTATTCCGAAACTGCAGCTTATGGACACATGGGAAGAAAGCCTGAAATTAAAACTGTTAAATTTTTAGTTAAAAAAGAAGAAAAAGAATTTGAAGTAGAAACTTTTACTTGGGAAAAATTAGACTGCCAAGAAAAAGTTAGATCAGCTTTTAAGTTATAGTAGATACTGTTTTTTAGAGAGAATTGATTCTTCAGTAAACAAAAAAGCCAAGCAAATGCTTGGCTTTTTTCTATCTCATTTAATATTCTAAATGTGTATCACCTCATCATAAGCATCAGCAACTGCTTCCATAACCGCTTCACTCATTGTTGGATGAGGATGAATTGCTTTTAATACTTCATGACCTGTAGTTTCTAATTTACGAGCAACAACTGCCTCAGCAATCAATTCCGTAACATTGTATCCTATCATATGGCAACCTAACCATTCGCCATATTTAGCATCAAAAATAACTTTTACAAAACCATCTTTATGTCCTGCAGCAGATGCTTTTCCTGATGCTGTAAAAGGAAATTTCCCTACCTTAATTTCATATCCTGCTTCTTTTGCTGCAGCTTCAGTCATTCCTACTGAAGCAATCTCTGGGCTAGCATAAGTACAGCCAGGAATATTTCCATAATCAATTGGTTCAGGGTTTTGACCAGCAATTTTCTCTACACAAGTAATTCCTTCAGCTGACGCAACATGAGCAAGTGCATGATTTGGCAATACATCACCAATAGCATGGTATCCATTTACATTAGTATTATAATAATCATCTACTAAAATTTTTCCTTTTTCAGTTTTAATCCCTACTTCTTCCAATCCAATATTCTCAATATTAGCAACAATTCCAACAGCTGAAAGAACCACATCACATTCAATAGTTTCTTCTCCTTTTTTAGTCTTTATAATTACTTTACAACCTGCACCAGTAGTGTCTACTTTCTCAACCGATGAGTTAGTCATTACTTTAATTCCTGACTTTTTGAATGATCGTTGTAATTGCTTAGAAATATCAACATCCTCAATAGGTACAATATTTGGCATAAACTCAACAACAGTAACATCAGTCCCCATTGCATTATAGAAGTAAGCAAACTCCACACCAATTGCTCCTGAACCAACAATTACCATTTTTTTAGGTGCATTTGCTAAAACAAGTGCATCTCTATATCCAATTATTTTTTTTCCATCCTGTGGTAAATTAGGTAGTTGTCTGCTTCTAGCACCTGTAGCTATAATAATATTTTTTGCTGAATAATCAGTTGATTTACCATCAACAGTAACAGCTACTTTATTTCCTGGTTTTACTTTTCCAAAACCATAAATTACTTCAACTTTATTCTTTTTAAGTAAGTATGCAATTCCACTACTCATTCCATCAGCAACATCTCTACTTCTTTTAATAATAGCAGGAAAATCAGCATTTGCATCTTTTACAGTAATTCCGTAATCCTCAGCATGGTTAATGTATTCAAAAACTTGAGCTGATTTCAATAATGCTTTAGTTGGAATACATCCCCAGTTTAAGCAAATTCCACCTAAACTTTCTTTTTCAATAACTGCTACTTTCAATCCTAATTGTGAAGCACGGATAGCCGACACATAGCCTCCAGGACCACTACCTAATACAATAACATCATAGTTCATTTTACTATTTTTTTAAGTTCTTATTTAAGAGTACAATATTAGATAAAACATCTTGAACTGAGATATCGTTCATACATCTTTTTTCACGGCTGCAAGAGTTCCCAAAATAACAGTCGCAACCACTAGTAGGCTCAATAATCACCCCTCTTCCATATAATTCAAATTCATGCACATTAAATATATTATGAAACAGCATCAATTGCTTTTTAAGTGCCAAGGCAATGTGCATCATCATGCTTACTGGCGTTACAATAATATCTGTATTATTGGTAATGGCAATAAACTCTTCCAAGCTAAAAGTTCCTAAATAGGTTGCTCCCGTTTTCGATTGATAGTAACGGTTCGTTTCATCTTCATCAGGCCCACCCATTAGTAAACAGAAATAACCTTGCTTTTCTAAATCCTTAATAAGCTCTACCCAATAATCCTTTGGCCAAAGGCGAGTTTTCCATCTAAGTCCACATCCGGTATTAAGTCCAATAATAGTTTTTCCACTCGCTAATCTTTTAAATTTTTCTTTCCATTGATTACTTAAATCTTCATTTAAGTTAATCAAATACTCTTCCTTATTGAATTCAAAATGACAAATTTCAAAAATCTCCTCTAAATAGTTCTTTCTGTTCTTTTTCGAAATATGGTCAAAAAGACCAGTAATCAACTTATTTTCTGCTTTTTCTGTCGCAATATTAATATGTCCATCTTGCCATATAAAACCAAATTTATCCTTAGCATTTACATGAGAAAGCAACATACACGCTTCTTGGTCTTTATCCAAGTTTATAGCAATATCAAATTCTTGATTTGCCAACAAAGAGACAGAATATTCGTTCCATTTATATATTAAATCTACCTCATCTTTAGGAACTACTTGAGGGCTATGCGTAATCCAACTAAAATGACAATCACCATATTCATTTTTGTACTTCTCTATTAAGGGTGTGGTTCTAATAACATCACCAATTGCCCCTAACTTTATAAATAAAATCTTGGTTACATGCTTTGGTATTATAGGTTTCTCTGTTACTATATCTTCTTTAGTAAAATCACAAATCTTGTAAATTTCTTGCAATAATGATTTTTGAGTATCTAAATTGATAATAACAGATATATCTTTATCATAATGGGAGCAATTATCACATTGCACATCAAATTGTTTGTTCGGCTTACAAGGGATATGGCCTTCAAAATGACTGCAATCGTATTTCACATCTTTTGACCTCATACTTTCTTTTCGTTTAATTGCAAATGTAAGTAAAATGTATCATTTGTTAATAAGAGTCAGAAAACCTTAAATTTTGTAACTTTGTGACTTAATTTTTTTTAAGATGATTAACTATACTATTTCTTATTCAAATCCGCACAGACATTTTGTTGATTTTGAATTTACTGCCAAAACAAATGGTGCAGATAAGATGCAGTTTCAGCTTTCTGCTTGGCGTCCCGGCAGATATGAACTTGCTAATTTTTCGCAAAACATCCAAAAATGGGCTGCATTTGACGAAAACAATAACCCCCTTGCATTTCAAAAAATCAGAAAGGATTTATGGGAAGTTGTTTCTGAAGATGCTATGGAAGTTACGATTACCTATAACTTTTATTCTAATCAATTAGATGCAGGCTCCTGTTATTTAGATGAACATCAATTGTACATAAACCCTGTGCATTGTATGTTTTATATTGTTGGCAGGAAAGAAGAAAGATATACTTTAAATCTAGAAATTCCTAACAATTATAAAATTGCTTCATCTATGGAGCAAGAAGGGAATACCTTAACAGTAAAGGGTTATGATTTGTTAGCAGAATCGCCAATAATCTGTTCGGACAGTTTACAGCACGGAACTTATGAAGTGGATGGAATTACATTTCATATATGGTTTCAAGGAGAATGCAAACCTGATTGGAAAAAAATTAATAAAGATTTTATAGCTTTTACTAAAAGTCAGATAAAACATTTTGGTGGATTTCCTGTTGATGAATATCATTACTTTTTTCAAATCACTCCTTACAGAAGTTACCATGGTGTGGAGCATACCAAAAATACTGTTTTACTCTTAGGTCCTGGGAACGAAATAATGGACAAAAGATATGAAGATTTATTGGGAGTTTGTTCGCATGAGCTATATCATACTTGGAACATAAAAGCTATAAGGCCAATAGAAATGTATCCTTACGATTATACTAAGGAAAATTACTTTAGAACCGGTTTTGTTGCTGAAGGAGTAACTACTTATATGGGAGATATGATGCTGTATAATTCTGGAGTATTTAATTGGAAAGAGTTTGTTAAAACTCAGAATCAGAATTTAGAAAGACACTTAACTAACTACGGAAGATATAATTTATCTGTGGCTGATAGTGGTTTTGATAATTGGCTAGATGGTTACAAATTGGGTTCTCCTGATCGGAAAACTTCTATTTACCCTGATGCTGCACTGTGTATGCTAATGGTAGATTTGGAAATCATTAGAAATACAGATGGAGGAAATAGCTTACATTCTGTTATGAAAGAATTGTATGAGGAGTTTGCACAAAAATATAAAGGATATTCTGAAGATGATTTTAGAAATATCTGTGTAAAATTTGGAGGACTAAAAGTTGCTGAGATTTTTGAAAATCATATTTATGGGACTGAGAATTACATTCCAACTTTAAAAACTGCCTTGGATGTCGTTGGTTTGGAATTGAAAGAAAAGAAAAACCCAAACCTTTCTGCTCAATACTTTGGATTTGTAGCTGTAAAAGAAAATCAAAAAGTAATTATAAAGAAAGTAGAGCCCAACTCTATTACAGATAAAAGTGGAATAGCGCCTGAAGATGAAATTACAAAGGTAAATGAAGAAAAAATAGAAGGAAAGCTTTCAGATATTTTAAAAGAATGTAAAAATGAAGTTACATTTACAATAAAAAAGAAATTCTCAGAAAAAGCAATACCATTAGCTATTGGGAATAATTATCAATTATTAGAATTTGTAATATCAGAAAAGGTAACTGAAGGACAAATTGTTCTAAGAAAGGTTTGGAGTAATTAAAATGAAAACAGTAAAATTACATAACAAAGAATTTGAAATATTTATTCCTGAAACTGAAATTTCAGAAATAGTTTATTCAATGGCTAATCAAATTAATAATAGTGGAATAAAAAACCCTCTTTTTATTGCTGTTTTAAATGGATCTTTCCTTTTTGCAGCAGATATCATGAGAAAAATTAATATTCCAAACTGTAAAATATCCTTTATTAAACTCTCCTCCTACTTAGGCACTGAAAGTACAGGTGAGGTAAATGAATTAATTGGATTAGGACAAGATATTAGAAACAGAAATATTGTAATTTTAGAAGACATCATTGATACCGGAATTACATTAGAAAAAATAATATCATTACTTGAAAAAGAAGAAGTTACCGATATAAAAGTGGCTACCTTATTGTTTAAGCCAGAGGCTTATAAAAAAGATATTGAGATTGACTTTATAGGAAAATCAATCCCAAATGATTTTGTTGTGGGATATGGCCTGGATTATGACGAAATTGGACGTAATTTGCCACATATTTATAAACTAAAAGAATAGAACATGTTAAACCTAGTATTATTTGGCCCTCCAGGAGCCGGAAAAGGAACACAATCAAACCTGTTAATTGATAAATATAATTTAGTACACCTTTCGACTGGGGATATTTTAAGAGGAGAGATTACAGCAGGAACATCATTAGGCGTAGAAGCGAAAGCAATTATGGATAGAGGCGATTTAGTTTCAGATGAAATAGTTATTGGTATGATATCTTCCAAATTAGATAATAACCCAAATGCAAACGGATTTATTTTTGATGGTTTCCCAAGAACAACAGCACAAGCTGAAGCTTTAGACGCCTTATTAAAAGGAAAAGAAACTTCAATATCTGCAATGCTTTCTTTAAAAGTAGAAGATGCTGAACTCATAAAAAGATTACTCGCAAGAGGACAAGATTCAGGAAGACCAGATGACAAAAATGAAAGTATAATTGCCAATAGAATTAATGAATACAATAACAAAACAGCTCCATTAAAAGATTTTTATGCTGCCCAGAAAAAACTTTCCGAGATTGAAGGCACTGGTACAGTAGGAAATATTGCTCAGAAATTAATCACTGTTATCGATAGCCTATAATGAGAGTTAAAAATTCAAACTTTGTTGATTATGTAAAAATCTTCTGCCGATCAGGTAGAGGTGGTGCTGGTTCATCTCATTTTTTAAGAGACAAAACTACTGCTAAAGGTGGCCCTGATGGAGGTGATGGAGGACATGGTGGAAGCATTATCATTAGAGGAAATAAACAAATGTGGACCCTACTCCACTTACGATACAAAAAACATATTTTTGGTGAACATGGTGGAATAGGAACTGGAAATCACAGTTTTGGTAAAGATGGGAAAAGCAGCTATATTGATGTTCCACTAGGAACAATTGGGAAAGATGCTGAAACAGGTGAAGTCCTTTTTGAGATAACTGAAGAGGGAGAAGAACATGTTATAGTTAAAGGAGGTATGGGAGGTAGAGGAAACTCACATTTCAAATCCCCTACTAACCAATCACCAAGATACGCACAACCAGGAGGAGATGTAGTTGAAGGATGGTTTGTTTTAGAACTAAAAGTATTAGCTGATATTGGTTTGGTAGGCTTTCCAAATGCTGGAAAATCAACTTTACTTTCGGTAGTTTCAGCTGCAAAACCGCAAATAGCTAATTATCCCTTCACTACACTAGTTCCAAATTTAGGAATTGTTTCCTACAGAGGAGATAAATCTTTTATTATGGCAGATATTCCCGGAATAATTGAAGGTGCTTCAGAAGGAAAAGGATTGGGATTAAGATTTTTGCGACATATTGAAAGAAACTCCACATTGCTATTTATGGTTCCTGCGGATTCGGATGATATTGCTAAAGAATACGAAATCCTCTTAGGAGAATTACAAAAATATAATCCCGAATTACTAGATAAAGACAGGATACTTGCTATTAGTAAATCAGACATGTTAGATGAAGAATTGATAGCTGAAATAAAAGAAGAATTACCAACTGACCTTCCTTCTTTATTTATTTCTTCAGTAGCACAACAAGGAATAACTGAACTAAAAGATTTAATCTGGAAAAAACTAAATGAATAATGGAAAGTCTGAAGAAAATAGATGAATATTTTTTCAGATTAATTAATTCTTCTGGATGGGGACAAATGGATGAGTTAATGATTCTCATTTCTTCAAAATGGTTCTGGATTCCGCTTTATCTTTTTATACTATACAAGTTCTATAGCAAATTCTCTGGTAGCTTTATTAAAATATTACTTTCCTTAGGCTTACTAATTTTTCTAGCCGATTTTGGCTCAGTTCATCTGTTTAAAGAAATTTTTGAGAGAGCAAGACCCTGTTATGCTCTAGAGGGAATAAGAATAGTAGATGGATGTGGAGGTCGGTTTGGTTTTATTAGTTCGCATGCGGCAAACTCTTTTTCTCTTGTATTTTTTATTGCTTTACTTTTTAGAAATTATTGGGGGTTTGTACATTTATTCTCTTGGGCGGTACTAGTCGGATTTAGCAGAGTTTATTTAGGGGTTCATTATCCTTTTGATATTTTGGGAGGTATGTTTTGGGGACTATTTGTAAGTTTGCTAGTATATTATATTTATAAAATGAAAATAAAAGATTTCGATTGGCTTTGGTTTGGTTGGCTAGTATTAATATGTATTTGGAATTTTGTTTGGCCTGATGCAACTCCTATTGCAGATGTACTTATAGCTATAATCTTATCACTATTAGTAACTACAATTAAAAAAAGAAATACATGAAGAAAATACTATTAATATCCTTAGTACTTATAACAGGATTTCAATCTTTTTCACAAAAAAGAAAAAAAGGAATTTCTTTTTCTTTAGAAGTTAGTACAAAAAATGATTTACAAAAACCAAAACTGGTTGTTGGTATAGTAGTTGATCAAATGCGTTATGATTATATCTACAGATTCTGGGATGATTTTGGAGATGATGGTTTTAAAAGACTTATAAGTGAAGGTCATTTTTTTAGGAATGCCCAGTTCGGATATGTACCAACCTACACTGGGCCCGGACATGCAAGTATTTATACTGGAACAACACCCTCCGTACATGGAATTATAGCAAATGATTGGTATGACAAGAACACTGAAGAATATATTTATTGTGCTGGAGATGGCGATATGCATACTGTCTGCGATTGTGATCAGAAAAATACAGATGTAGTATCTGCTGATGGGAAAATGTCTCCACACCACATGCTTACTACAACTTTCAGTGACGAATTAAAGCTTTTTAATAATGAAAGTAAAGTGTATGGAATCTCACTAAAAGATAGAGGAGCAATTTTACCAGCAGGACATTCTGCTAATGGAGCTTTTTGGCTAAGTAGTGATGGTAAATGGATTACCTCTTCTTTTTATATGAATCAACTTCCTGATTATATTAAAACAATAAATGATAATAATCCTTCAGAAACTTACCTTAAAGGAGAGTGGGCTGTAAAAGGAAAATTCTCACATAATCTTGATACTTTATTGCTAACTGGAGCAAAATCAATAAAAAAGACCCCTTTTGGCAATAGTATCTTAAAAGACCTGGCAATTGACATTATAAATGAAGAAGAATTAGGACAAGGAGAAAATACAGATATAATTACTATTAGCTTTTCTTCTACTGATTATATTGGTCATCAATACGGTCCACATGCAGCAGAAATTAAAGACACTTACATCCGTTTAGATAAAGATATCACAGAAATTTTGAGCAATCTAGACAAAGAAATTGGAACAGAAAATGTTGTTCTTTTCATTACTGCTGATCATGGCGTTGTTTCTGAACCACAAGAACTTTTAGAAAGAAATATTCCGGCAGGATATTTTGATGGATCTGTTATGAAAACAGAATTATCAATTTATCTAAATACTAATTATGGTGAAGGAGAGTGGATTAAAAATTATTCGAATAACCAATTATTTTTAAATCAAAAATTAATAGCAGAACGGAACATCAATCTTCAAGAAATTGAGAGAAAATGCGCTAATTTCTTTTTAAAATATGAATGGGTTAAAAACACCTATACAGCAACTCAAATAAATGAAAATGAATATAATAATTCATTTCACTCCTTAATTCAAAGAGGTTATAATCAGAAAAGGTCGGGTGATGTGATTGTCAGCTTACAAACAGGTTGGCTATCGTCTTATTGGGAAAAAGGAGGTACAACACACGGATCATCTTATAGTTATGACACTCATGTACCACTAATTTTTTGGGGAGGAACAATCCCTCAAGGACAAACAGATAGAAAAGTAAATATCCGTGATATTGCACCAACAATTTCTACAATATTAGGGACGGCATATCCAAATGGCTGTACCGGAAATCCTTTACCAGAAGTAACCGAGTGAAAGAAATAAAGGCAATAGATTATTCAATTTGGATTGGAGAAAATTCCCTTTCTAAATTTGATATTTCTACTTACTCCAAAGTTGCTATTTTGGTAGATGAAAACACAAAGAGGGATTGTTTACACAAACTTCCAAAAATAGAAAACGCTATAATTATTGAAATTAAATCAGGAGAAGAATACAAGAATATTAGCACTTGTAATTTCATTTGGGAACAACTCACCATAAATAATTTTGACCGAAATTCACTACTTATCAACCTAGGAGGAGGAGTAATTGGTGATATGGGAGGGTTTTGTGCTGCTACTTATAAAAGAGGGTTAGATTTCATTCACATTCCAACTACTTTACTGGCTATGGTGGATGCTTCAGTGGGAGGTAAATTAGGAATTGATTTCAAAGGATTTAAAAACCAAATCGGACTTTTTAATAATCCGAAAGCTGTATTGATTTCTCCTGAATTTTTAGAAACACTTGCTGAAAGCGAGTTGAAGTCAGGTTTTTCAGAAGTGGTAAAACATGCCTTAATTTCAGATAATTCCCTTTGGGTAAAATTAAAAAATACGCCTTTTACTGATTTCGATTGGGGAGATATTATTGATACAAATGTTCAGATAAAAAATAAGATTGTTTTAGCAGATCCTTTTGAAAAAGGAGAACGAAAGAAACTCAATTTTGGGCATACTTTTGGTCATGCAATTGAAAGTTATTATTTGGAGAAAGGAACACCCATTTCACATGGGGAGGCAGTATTTATGGGAATGATATTAGAAACTGAAATTTCTGATTTACCAGAAACTGAAAAAAATGAAATTAAGAATTATATTCTTAGTAATTTCGCTTTACCGTACACTCCAAAAAAATCAAACTTACATAAATTTCTGATAAACGATAAGAAAAACCAAGATGGAAAAATTAATTTCACTTTATTAAATCGGATAGGAAATTGTTCATTCGATAATCTATTCTCACTAGATGAATTATAAAATTTCACATCCTACAAAAATGGTGGAGTGTGAAATTGATTTACCTGCTTCAAAAAGTGTTTCCAATAGATTATTAATCATTCAAGCACTTTGCAAACAAGAATTTGCAATTACAAATCTGTCAAATTCTGAAGATACAAAATCTTTACAGAAAGCATTAAAAGCTACTGCAACTACAATTGATGTAGGGGCTGCAGGCACTTCTTTTCGGTTCTTAACGGCTTACCTTTCTACTTTGGATGGTAATAGGTTTATTTTGACTGGAAGTAATAGAATGAAAGAAAGACCCATTAAAGAATTAGTAGATTCTTTACTAGAATTAGGAGTTGAGATAAAATACTTGGATAAATCAGGCTTCCCACCATTAGCTATTTTAGGGACTAACATAACAGAAAACAAAGTAAGTATTGATGGAAAAATAAGTTCTCAATTTATTTCTGCTCTTTTATTAATTGCGCCAACTTTAAAGAATGGAATAAAACTTAAAATTCCAGGAGAAATCGTTTCTAAACCTTACATAATAATGACTTTAAAACTTATGGAAGAATTTGGAATTTCTCATACTTGGCAAGAAAATACAATTAAAATAAAACCACAGAAATATAGTGCCAAAAATTACAATATAGAAGCTGATTGGTCTGCAGCATCTTTTTGGTATGAGATAGCCTCACTTTCTAGCAACTGTAATATTGCATTAAATGGATTAACTGAAAATTCTATTCAAGGAGATAGCAAAGTTAGGGAATTATTTAAAAATTTAGGAGTGCAAACTAAGTTTGAAAATGGTAGTATTATGCTCACTAAGAAAGAAGAAAAAGACATTTCAAAAGAAATAAACTTAATAAACACACCAGATTTATACCAACCTTTAAAATGCACTCTTTTTGCCAAAAACTTAACAACTAAATTCTTAGGATTACAAACCTTAAAAGACAAAGAAACAAATAGAATAAAAGCAGTAGAAAAGGAATTATTAAATCTAGTTACAACGAAAGAAATAACGACTTTCAAGGACCATAGAATGGCAATGAGTTTTGCTCCTCTATGTTTAAAATACGATACATTACAAATAAATGATGTGGCAGTAGTAGAAAAATCATATCCTAACTTTTGGAATGATTTAAAAAAGGGAGGTTTTATAATAACGCAATTAACTCACTAAGGCAAAATATCTCATGCACTACTGCATTACTGTGAGCTAGCTTGTTTGGATTAAAATAAACACCTTGCATACCAATTTTTTCAGCACCTAATATATCAACAGGGAAGTCATCTCCAATCATAATACTTTCATCCGGTTTTGCCTTTGCCTGTTCTAAAGCAAATTCAAATATTTTAGAATTTGGCTTTTTCACTCCTACTTGTTCGGAAGTCACAATAACATCAAAATATTGTATTAAATCAGAAGATGCTAATTTAATGTATTGCACCTCTTCAAATCCATTAGTAATTATATGTAGTGAATACTTTTTTTTCAAATATAATAGCACTTCATGCGTATAGGGGAAAAGGGTAGTTTTTATGGGAGATTGTTTTATGTATGCCAAGCCAAATTGTTCTGCCAGTTCAGAATCATCAATATCGTATTCGGCTAAAGCAAGTTGAAATCTTTTCCCCCTTAATTCTTCTTTCTTTATCTTGTCTTCACGATATAACTCCCATAATTTTTCATTATGTATTTTATATTTTTTTATAAAATTATCGGCAGTATCTATTCCCTTTTCAATTAGTTTAAAGTCCTTAATTAATTGCAAAAGAGTGGTGTGAGAATTTTTCTCAAAATCCCATAACGTACGATCTAAATCAAAAAAAATGTGTTTTATCATTAATCTAAAAAGCAGTAAGAGCTACCGAAAGCACTAATGACCAACCTACAACTGAGGTAATAAGAATAGGAATTGTTTTTTTCTTTTCAGGAAAAAAGTGAAGTGCTAAATAAGTACCAATAGGAATAGACAAAAATATAGGTGTTAAAAAGGCTATGCCAAATAAACCATATTTACGAGCAGTTTTAATAGCCAAGATATTCTTTATACTTCTTTTCTTCAGCTTATTTTTTCTTTTTGATGAAATGAATTTATATATTTTATCGCTTAAAAAAGAAAAAACAAAAATACTGAACACTCCTCCTACTACAGAAAAGAGTAGAGTTTGAACAAAAGTAAAATCATACTTAATAATAGACAAAGGTATAGCAAACATAAATTTGATACCACTAAGGAAGATTACAACTAATATTTTTAATGCTATTGACATAATTACTCTTCTTACCTCTAAACGCATATTGCTTTAAAAGGGTTGCTAATTTCGTAAAAAAAGTGACAGCAAACAATTTATAATTTTAAATTCTTATGTACTCAAATTTTCTCGCCAAATGCTAGATCTCCAGCATCTCCCAAACCAGGTACAATATAGCATTGGGCAGTCATCTCCTTATCCTCAGCTCCAAGCCAAAGAGTACAATTTCTAAATGGTAAATTTTCTTTAAAATATTGTATTCCTTCTGAGCTAGCAATAGTTACCACCACATGAATGTGTTTTGGTTTACCTTTTGAAAGAATTGCCTCCATAGCCAATACCATAGAACTACCACTTGCCAACATAGGGTCACACAATATAACAGTCTTACCTTCTAAATATGGAGAGGACATGTATTCAATTTTTATCTCAAAGTCACCTCCCTTTTTATGCTTTCTGAAAGCAGAAATGAAACAATTTTCTGAACTATCAAAATAATTAAGCAAGCCTTGATGTAATGGTAATCCCGCACGCAATATAGTAGCCAATACTGGTTTTTCTATCATTAAACTTTCTGAAGAAATACCTAGTGGAGTAGTAATATCATTATTTTCATAAGTCATTTTTTTACTGATTTCATAAGCAAAAATCTCCCCTATTCTTTCAATATTCCTTCTGAAACGCATAGCATCTTTCTGAATATTTACATCTCTTATCTCACGAATAAAATGGTTAAATATTGAATTCTGTTTTCCTAGATTAATTATTTTCATTTTTAAGTATGTATCAATTTAACCATCTCCTCATAAACATTTCGCCAACCTTTCCATACCCCTACATCACTAAAGGTATCGTTGTGCCAAATGCTTATTAACGTACCATCTACTTGTTTTACTTCATTTATAATTTCAGCTAACTGCTTAACAACATCATCAGGATTTAACTCCATATTAAATTTTAAAGTATCATCAACTATTGCAAAAGGATGAACTTTAATAGGCAAAAGCTGTTCCATATCTAAGTTGTAGAATGTAAAGGAACTAGCGATTCCTGCCCTAAATCCCAAAACAGAAGCATAACCCATTGTATAATCATTAGTAATGCCAACTTCTAATAAACGTTTATATGTTTTAGGGAATGATAATTGTAAAAAGTGTTGACGACTAAAGGTAACCTCTCTCTTTTGAATATACTCAAGGCGTTTTATCTCGACTGCTAATTGGGTTTCATTAATACTTGAACCAAAAGAAGGGTGAACACCAACTGGTGCCAAATCCGCTAAACGTTTGATTAAAGCTTGAAAGCTACTGTTAGTATGCGAAATATTTTTATCATTCAAACCATAGTCTCCTAATAGCACAAAATAACGCATATCAATATTATATTTCTTCTGCAAATTAAATTGCAAGGAATAAGTATCAAAAGGATCTTTTCTTTTCTTAGAACTAACTGCTACTGCCATTTTTAAAGAGTCAATATCAAACAGTAAGATTGCTTTTAATAAAAATGCAGCTGAACGTACAAAACCTTTCCCTTTATATAGGTAAGCATTGTCAATATCAATAGTTGAAATGAATTTAAATATTGGAGATTTTATTTTTAAATGAGGGAACTTATCCTCAAAAACACTTATTAATTGCTTAGCCCAAATATTAACAACAGGCTTTTGTAAAAAGTTATGCTTAAAGGCCAAACTCTCTTCCGCTTTAAACCGATTATATTTATCTTTTAAGTGAGGCAGATACTCTTCATACCTACTTACTAAATAGAAACTTGATGCAAAAATATCATAAGCAAAAGCACTTTCGTTTGAAGCTTGAAAAAAAACTGGGCAATTTTCATGTTCCTCAATTTGAATTGACACTTCATTTATTCCTCTTTCATTTAATAAAGAATGTGCTTCTACAAATACTTCACTCTCACAAATAGGAGATAATGAATAATTCAATTTTGAAGTTTGAGCTGCTAGGTAAGTGGGCTTGTCATCCGTTAACTGATATTCAATTTGGTAAATCTCATTGAAAATTAGCCCAAAGACATACTGGTGCCTGGCTGTAATCTTAGGAATATATACTAACAAGCTTTGCATTAGACAAATATAAAAAAAAGGGCTTATCACAATGATAAACCCTTTCTAGATAATTAATTTCTTATTTATTTATGCTAATGCATTTACATGCTTAGATAATTTTGACTTCAAATTAGAAGATTTATTCTTATGAATAATATTTCTTTTTGTCAATTTATCCAACATACCTGCAACTTTAGGAAATAAAGCAGCTGCTTCTTTTTTATCTGTTAAAGCACGCAAAGCTCTTACTGCATTTCTTACAGTTTTATGCTGATACTTATTTAACAATCTTTTTGTTTCTGATTGTCTAATTCTTTTTATTGCTGACTTATGATTTGCCATAGTTTTAAATTTTAGTAGCCCGACGGAGAATCGAACTCCGGTTACATGGATGAAAACCATGCGTCCTAACCACTAGACGACCGGGCC
>CATEYX010000006.1 GCA_949511925.1 Cryomorphaceae bacterium
GGAACTTATAATGGGAAAAGATTGCCGTCGGATGATTATTGGGTATCGATTAAATTGGTGCCGTTTGATCCAACTAAAAAGATAATCTTAAAAACTGGGAATTTCTCGTTACTTAGGAAGTAAGAAATTAAAGTAGTATTTTTAGGCATTGAATTTTGATGAATAGATATGATGAGAAGAACTACCCCGTTACTTATTATCTTTCTTGTGCTATTTGGTTATTTTAATAAAATCCAAGCGCAATTAAGTACAAAACATTTTATACCGCCTTTAACCAATGCAGAATTTGGAAATGCAAATCCAGAAAATCAATATTTTTATATCTCAACACCCAATGTTCAGAATGTAAACTATACCATCAAACAGATAGGACTTCCAGTTACTAGTGATATTAATGGAACTGTAAACAATACAAATCCACAAGAAATATTTATTGGAACTGGAGTTACACAACTCTTCCAAGAATCTCCTCAAACGAGTACGATTACAACGAACAAAGGCTATATCATAGAAGCAGATGCAGCCATTTATGTATCAATTCGTGTTTTAGCAGGGGGCGGAGCTCAGGCAGGAGCACTCGTTAGTAAAGGGAATTCAGCACTAGGAACAACTTTTAGAGCAGGAATGTTTACCAATGAAAGTCCACAAACAAATTACCTAAATTTCATTTCTGTAATGGCAACAGAAAATAATACTACTGTTAATTTTTCTGATTTCCCTGCGGGAATTTCAATAGAAAATTATACCGGAACAACACCTATTAATGTTATTTTAAACGAGGGTGAAAGCTATATCGTTGCCACAAATTCAGCTGTAAACACAGTAAATAGAGACGGCTTAATAGGAACACTTGTAACCTCCGATTTACCCATCGTAGTTAATGCAGGTTCGGCAAACGGGAGTTTTCATAATGGCGGAGGAAGAGACTATGGAATCGATCAAATTGTAGGATTAGACAAAGTAGGCTCCGAATACATCTTTGTAAAAGGAGGTGGAACCGACAACTGGGAAAATGTATTAATTGTAGCACATGAAGACAATACCAACATGCTTATTAATGGGACGAGTCTTGCAACAGTTTTAAACGCAGGAGAGTACTATTTAATAGAAGGGGATCGTTTTGATACCAATGGAAATTTATATGTAGAAACCAATAAAAAAGTTTTTGCTTACCAAGGAATTGGAGCAAATACAAGTGAAGCAAATCAAGGTTTATTTTTTGTGCCCCCATTAAGTTGTGAAAACCGTGGAGAGGTAGATAACATTCCGATGATTGACAAAATAGGAACGACAACATTTACAGGAGGAATTACCGTAGTTACTAATAAAGGGGCAACTGTAAACATTAATGGGGTCGCAATTACAGATGCATCTTTAAACACCTCTGGCCCTTTTGATGTGATTGGAACAGATTACGAAACCTACAAAGTGCTAAACTTAACGGGGAGTGTTGCCATCCAAGGATCTGAAGAATTATATTGTGCTTATTTCAATCAAAATGGTGCAGCTACATCAGGAAGTTTTTATTCAGGATTTACCGCGAAACCTGAAATAGATTTTCAAACAACAGTAGGTAGTTTGGGTAACTGTATTCCGAACATTACTTTAACGGCTGGAAATACTGGCTCATTTGACAGATTTGAATGGCTTTATGACGATGGAACTGGATTTGTTTCTACAGGTGTTGTACTAGATCCTACAATTACGCCAACACTACCCGGTAACTACCAATTAGTTGGTTTTCTAGATTGTTCAGGATCAGAATATAGATCGGTCATAGTACCCGTTAGTGTTTGTCCAGACGATGCTGATGGAGACTTAGTTATCGATAATATAGATCTCGATATTGATAATGATGGTATTTTAAACTGTGACGAATCGAATGGAGATGCTGTTTTAGATCTTTCAGATGTAAGTAATCCAAGTATTTTGTTTTTAGATGGAACAACAGTATCCTCAATCATCACAAGTACTATCAATGTAACTTCAGGAACTATTTCGGGCACAAATACCGGAATCATTCAAACAATGATCAACCCCACTGTAGGATCTAATATTATTTATGAATTAAATTTTACCGAAAAAGTAAATTTAAAATTCACTCAAAACACGGCATTAGACCACACGGTCACTAGCGGTGAGTTTTTCATCTTAAAAGTAGGTCCAAATAATAAAAACATCACACTTTTAGATCCAGATGACCAACTTCTTGTTGACAGTAACTATGATGGAGTTTTTGAAGCAGGTGTTACAAATGTTTCATCATCAGAAATTCATTTTAGATATGCTGCAAGCACAACTGGTGCAAATAGTACCTTTCAGTTTGTAGCAAGTAGAATTACTAAAATGGAGTTAAAACACTTAAATTCAGGAATTAACGCCCCATCAACATTCAATGGAAATATTTCACTGACTTGTTTTTCTAGAGATTCGGATGGTGATGGAGTTGAAGATGCTTTTGACCTAGATGCGGACAATGATGGAATACGTGATCTTTATGAAGCAACAGGTTCAAATGCAATATTAACCAATACCGATACGAATTTAGATGGATTAGACGATTTTTTTGATACCCTCGCAACCAATTTGGATTCTGATTTTGATGGTGTTTTAAATTTTTTAGATGTAGATACAGATAATGATGGTATTTATGATTTATTAGAATCTGGACTAACCATTTCACAAGCAGCTGCTTTAGATTCGGATAATGATGGTATTATAGACAATATTGTTGATAGCAATAACAACGGGCTTCATGATAGTTTAGAAGCATTAACAACAGCAGATACGGATGCAGATGGGCTACCCAATTTTTTAGACATAGACTCCGATGCGGATGCTTGTTTTGACGTTATCGAGGCAGGTTTTACAGACAATAGCAATGATGGTTTGTTGGGAGGAATACCTCTTACTGTTTCCCAAAATGGAAAAGTAACGAGTGGAACAGATGGATATACAGCACCAAATTTAGATTACATTACCGCTGCCCCGATTCTAATAAATACCCCTTTCGTAAATCAGACTTTTTGTGAATTAGAAACCAATACACTAACAATCGACACCAATGCAGAAGACTTTCAATGGCAACTAAGTAGCAATGCAGGAAATACATGGGCGGATATTGTAAATGATTTAATTTATAACAATGCAACAACCACAGTTCTACAAATAACCACCACTCCACTTTCATTTCACAACAATCAATATCGAGTTGTTTTAGGGAGATCTGGGAATACTTGTGGGCTTACTTCTACTCCGATTACATTAACGGTAGATGCTTTACCAGTAGCAAATGACCCACAGGATACTGAAATTTGTGATCTTGATAGAGATGGTTTCCATAACTTTGATTTTGATACAGAGATTACACCTCAAATATTGGGGGGACAATCAAACACTGACTTTGAAGTGCTTTATTTTAATAGTTTTACTGAAGCGAATGCAAATATAATTGGCACAAACATCATTGGAGCATACACCAATACAACCGCTTTCACCTTAGAAACTATTTTTGCTAGAATACAAAACCGCAACAACACAAGCTGTGGTGCTATTGTAGATTTTACAATTAACACAAATGATGTAGTAAGCCCAAATCAACCCTCAATATATCGACTTTGTGATGACTTAATAAGTGGTTCTAACTATGATTTAACAACAAATAGTTTTCTGCTAAACACAAAAGACAATGAAATACTAGGTTTGACAAATTCGAATTTAGATTTTACTATATCGTATCATACGACTTTTGTTGGAGCACAAACAAGTGCAACTAGTGATGTTATCGATAAAACAGTCCCCTATTCAGTAACAGACACCCAAAATATATTTGTTCGAATCGAGAATAGGAATAACGCAAATTGTTTTGTCGCCTCTGATGATGCAAATGGGAGTGCATTTACTTCTTTCGAATTAAAAGTAGACCCTTTACCAAATATCCTTTTTTCCGTAGAACTAAAACAATGTGATGATGATACCGATGGATTTTCTGACTTTAATTTAACCGAAGCGGCTTCTGATATTTCTACCAATTTCATTAACGAGACGTTTGTTTTCTATCCAACTTTATTGGA
>CATEYX010000007.1 GCA_949511925.1 Cryomorphaceae bacterium
CACTTTCCAGAAAGTCGTTTGAACACGCAAATAAGGGTAATTGAATGTATTATCCGAAAGTAATAGAGAGCGATATCCGTCTCCTATAAAATGTTTTCCATGTCCAAACTGTACTACAAACATTTTATTAGGCCTATACGACACATAACCTGATGACATTGAGTAATCAAAGCCTGTTTCTTTAAAATCTCTTGAATATCCCTGCCCAGGAATAACTCTATTCTCGCGAATGTGAGCATCCAGATAATCAGGGAATATAGATTGATTTTCAGTAAAAGAACTGAAAAAAGATATTTTCTTACCTAAATCACCTTCAACAATAAAACCTCTAGTATTAGTAAATGTATTTTTTTTCTCTGTAAATTCTTTTCCTAATGTAAAATTTATAATTGGAGATGCAAATACTCTATAATCTTCACCTTTTAAAAGAAATAAATGTTCCGAAAACATTTTTCTTAAATACCAATTAGAATAGTCCGACTGAGCTTGTGATTCAAGAATAGAATCAACATCAAAAGTCAAATCTGATTTCACAATAGGCTTAAAGGAGGTATGAAAATTAGACTCTTCAGCATAGATAAGCTGATTAAAATTAGAGGAATAACTATTTCCTAACAATAAATTAGAATGTTGAGCATTCACACTTAAAACAACAAAAGAAAAGAAAATGAAAAAAGAAAAAAATCTCATTATTTTGATTTAGATTTTAGAATATAAAAGGGAATAAACAAGACTAAATAACTAACTCCTGCTAATACAGTAATACTTACATTAACATTGTATTCCAAAAGAAAATATGAACCCAAAATAAGAAATGCTGAAATAGCACACAATACTAAACTTGTATATTTATGTCCATAATTTAAATCTAAAAAAGCATGATGGATATGATCTCTTCCTGCAACTAAAGGTCCATTACCTTTTATTGATCTAATGACAAAAACTCTTAAAGAATCAAAAAGAGGAATTGCTAAAAATGAAATTGCCAATAAAGGACCTTTGTTTTGCAATTTAAACGTTTCGGTTACTAAACCATATTTAATACAATTAATTGCTAGAACAGATAAAATCATTCCAACAACTAATGAGCCTGTATCACCCATAAATATTCTTGCAGGAAAAAAATTATACTTTAAGAATCCCAATAAAGCACCCATTAATGTAAAGGCAATTAAAGCCATATCAGTTTGCTCCATTATTAAAGCAATAACGCCAAATGAAACAGATGAAACCAAACCAATTCCTCCTGCCAAACCATCTACCCCATCAATAAGATTATAACCATTGGTAATAACAATAACTACAAAGACAGTAAATAATGTTCCTATCCAAAGCGGTAAATCATACACTCCTAAAACTCCATGCATACTATCAATATGTATATCACCAAGAAAAATGAGAATTAAAGTAGCAATAATTTGACCAATCAATTTTTTAAAGGCAGTAATTTGTCGTAAATCATCAATAACACCAACAATAAAAACAATTAAAATACTCACTAAAATGTATTGAATATTTTCAATATCTGCCCAAAATAATAATGAACAAATAATACCCGTAAAAATAGCAATCCCACCAAAAAACGGAGTACTACCTTTATGTGAAGATCTATCTCCTGCATCATCTAATAATCTTAACTTTTCAGCAAAATATATAAGCTTTGGTATAGCTAAGTAACTAATCAAAAGTGCCGTTAGAAAAGAAAAGAAAATATTTAAATATGGAGTAATCATTAATCTATTATATCAAGCAAAAGTAAAGAAATTATTGAATAACAGACAATAACTCATCACACCATTTTGACAGGGTATATTCATTATCCACCTTTACAGTAATCAAACCCATCTTACTTCCTGCAATTATATCAGTATCCGAATCTCCAATCAAATACGAATCCTCAACTTTTATATCTGGAAAATCAATCAAAGCTTGCTGTATCATTCCAGGATTTGGCTTACGACAATTACAATTTTCAGCAGCCAAATGAGGACAATAATAAATTTTATCTACGACACCTCCATTTTTCTTTAATTCAAACAACATATATTCATGTAAAACACATAAGTCATTATCTGACATTATTCCTTTTTCAATTCCTTGTTGATTAGTTACAATAAGAATTCGATTAAATATTTTTGAGAGTTTTGATATTGCAGCTTTTGCTCCTATCATAAATTCAAAATCGTCAGGATTTTTAACATACTGCCCATCTAACTTTACATTTATAACACCATCTCTATCTAAAAAAAGTGTGTCTAGCTTATGCATCCGGGAACATTTCTTGCTCAATCAATTGACAAATAATATGCCCAACTAAAATATGTACCTCTTGTACTCTTGGTGTATCATCTGAAGGAGTGCAAATCATAATATCACAAATATCTTTCATTGCACCACCATTTTTACCAGTAAAACCAACAGTTTTCATTCCTAATTCATTTGCTTTTCGAATTGCATTCACCACATTAGGAGAATTTCCTGAAGTTGATATTCCAACAAGAATATCTCCTTTCCTGCCTGCTGCCTCAACCATTCTTGCATAAGTAGCTTCATAACCATAATCATTTGCTACAGCTGTCATAAAGGATGAATTTACATGCAAAGCCTCAGCATATAAAGGTGGGCGATCAGTATAAAACCTTCCACTTAACTCAGCTGCAATATGCTGAGCATCAGAAGCACTACCCCCATTTCCACAAAATAGCATCTTTTTATCCGATTGGAAAGCAGTTACACTTTTAGCAACAATTTGCTGAATATTAGCTTTCAAATTATCATTCTGGAAAACGCTAGTGTAATTTTCAGCAGCACTTTTCATACACTTTTCTATTCTACTTTTCATCTCGTTGGTTTTGGCTAAAATACAAATTTTTATACTGATTGATACGCTTGCTTTGTCTGCTTTCCAATTTCAGTCCAATCATATTTCGTGTTTATTAATTCTGTTCCTTTAGTTCTTACTTTCTCCATCAACTCTTCATTACCTAATATACTATTTAACTTATTAGTTAAATCGCTCACATTTTCTGTTTTAAATAGAAAACCATTTTCGTTATTAGAAATTATTTCCTGCAAAGGTGCTAAGTCAGAAACTAAGGCAGGACGCTCATGACTTAAAGTCATCATAAGCACGCCACTCTGATAAATTTTTTTGTATGGTAGAACAACTAAATCTGAAGCACAGTAATAATGCTCCACATCCTCATGCTGAATAAATTTAGTATGAAGCAGTATATATTCTGATAAATTATTTTCATCAATAATCTTTTGATAAGTAGAAAAATTATTCTCCCATACCCTTCCTGCAATTACTAATAAAATATCTGGATTTTGCTTTACAACACCCTTTAAAGCAGATAATAAAACCTCTAATCCTTTTACTTTTTTTATCATACCAAAAAACAATAATATCCTTCTATTACTCGGAATACCTAGTTGTTCTTTAGATTTTGCTCTATCATATTGAATATTAATAAAAGGGGTATAGTTCCCATGTGGAACAATAGAAATACAGGATGATAAATTAGCATTCTCATTTATAATTTCTGACTTACTAAATTCATTATGAGTTATGATTCTATCTGTCAATTTATAAATCAGCTTCCCAATAATTGATGAATTAGATGAGTTGGAAAACGAACTTACATCATGCACTGTTAATACTACTTTTCCAAACAATATTTTAACCAATAGTAAATTAAACAGAACTAAAACATTAGTATAAAAAATATGAAAATGAAAAATAGAAATTCCTGAAAACCTGGCATGAAAAACTGAAAAAAAAGTACCAAGAATCCACTTAACTCCACTAATAGTTTTGGATTTACTGTTAAAGATCTCTTTATAAAAAGTAAAAAACTTTAAACCTTTAATTTCAGGGGAGACAGTTTCATTATTAGTGTATAAGCTAACCTCTACATCATTCTTCAAAAGACCTGAAGCCTGACCAAAAAGGTAAAAATGATGAGAACTTCCATGAGCTCCTAGGGGATCTATAATTGCTACTTTTCTATTCATTTTTAAAGGATTCAAATATACTATCTTTTTCATGATAAACAATTTATATATTTGCAACAAACAAGCAATACAAAAGCCTCATAACAATGACAAATGCTATTTAACTCTCTACAATTTTTAATTTTCTTTCCTATTGTAGTCACTATCTTCTTCTTATTGCCTCAAAAAAGAAGATGGATACTTTTACTTATTGCCTCCTACTATTTCTATATGTGCTGGAAGGTAGAATATATTGTGCTAATTATCATCTCCACTTTAATTGATTATTTTGTAGCACAACAAATGGATAAACTCAAGGAAAAAGCCAAAAAGAAAAAGTGGCTATACTTAAGTTTAATCTCTAATCTAGGAATATTGTTTGGTTTTAAATATTTTAATTTTATTAATGAAAATGTACAATCCTTCTTTGATTATTTTAATGTTTTTTATAATGTCCCTGCATTTGACTTATTACTTCCTGTAGGGATTTCTTTTTATACTTTTCAAACTTTAAGTTATACTATTGACGTGTACAATTGCAAAACAAAAGCCCAAAAACACTTAGGAGTATTTGCTGTATTTGTATCTTTTTTCCCTCAATTAGTTGCAGGCCCTATTGAACGATCAAACAGGCTGCTTCCTCAATTCTTTGTAAAGCATGACTTTAATTATGAAAGAGTACGCTTTGGATTACAACAAATGATGTGGGGATTTTTTAAGAAAGTTGTAATTGCTGACAGACTTGCCATAGTTGTTGATGGCATATATAATAACCTTGATAACTATAGTGGATTTGCTTTAGTTATTGCAACTATCTTTTTCACCTTTCAAATATATTGTGACTTTTCAGGCTACTCCGATATTGCAATAGGATCTGCCAGAGTTATGGGATTTGAATTAATGGAGAATTTCAAACGTCCATATTTTTCAAAATCAATTTCTGAATTTTGGAAAAGGTGGCATATTTCACTTTCTACTTGGTTTCGAGACTATTTATACATTCCGCTAGGAGGAAGTAAGGTTGTGAAATGGAAATGGTATTACAACCTATTCATAACATTTTTAGTGAGCGGATTTTGGCATGGCGCAAATTTTACATTTATTATATGGGGAGCACTTCATGGCACCTATCTAATTAGTGCAATAATTTTTAAAACCCCAAAAGAAATAATCTTAAATTTCTTAAATATAAAAAATACAACTTTTCACAAAATATACCAAGTAGGGTTCACTTTTTTACTTGCATCTTTTGCTTGGATTTTCTTTAGAGCAAATAATATTACAGACGCAATATATGTAATTACTCATTTGTTTACTGATGTTGGAGATTACACTAACTTTTCAGTGATGAAACTAAAATTAAGAGGTCTTGGAGTAGGAGTGAACGATTTACTAATTTCTATTGGGCTCATCATTTTTATGGAATTATTTAACTTATATGAGAGGGGAGGTAATGTTTGGTTAAAATTAAAAAACAAACCTAGATGGCTAAGGTGGTCAGTTTATTATATCATAATGTTTGGCATCTTATTTCTAGCACCATATTCCAAAGTAAGTAATTTTATATATTTCCAATTTTAGATGAATACAGAACTTAAAATATTGTTGCGCAAAGGATTTATTTTTATACTTCCTATAATTGCTTGGGTATGTATTGTCGTTACTATTGATCCTTTCAATTACTTTAACCTAAGTAAAACTATTTCACAGCAATCAAAAGAGAAATCTGCTCAGAAATTAAATTCATTACTATACAACTCATTACAATTCAAAAACCATCCTACATCAAGCGTTATAATTGGAGACTCCAGAATTAGAAGACTGCCAATAGAAAGAATTAAAGAGTTAACTGGAGATGATTATTACACCTTGCATTCTAATGCAGCAAAATTGAATGAAATTATTGATTTGTTTTGGCTAACTAATAAATATGCTAAATTGGAAAATGTAATTATTGGCATTAATTTCAATTTATATAATGAGTATGCATATTCCAATAGAGTAGCTGATGTACAAGAAATGATACACAATCCTTTTATTTATATTTTTAATTGGAATGTTGCTGAAACGGTATATTTAGCTTTAAAAAATGAATTTTATGGCATTCAGAAAAATGATAGACGAAATAAAGAGAAATTCTGGAAGCATACGATTTCTACTGTCGCTAATAATCATTACTCCAAATATCGACATCCTGATTCAACAATAAAACGACTTAGAGAACTTGGAGAATATTGTCTAAAAAATAAAATTAACCTGAATATAATTGTTGTTCCCCACCATAAAGAATTTCATGACAGATTAGTGGATTTCAAACTTACTAAAGAAGAAATACAATTCAAAGAAGAAATTAGGTCCATTGGAAGAGTAATAGATTTTGATTACCCAAACTCAATTACAAATTGTAAAAACTGTTTTACCGACCCGATTCATACTACTGATTCTATAAGCATGATAATAGTTAATGATTTATTTACGGATAGCTTAGTGGTTGGTAAATTACTTCAATAGCAATCCTTGAAAATAAGACTTATTAATCAACCACCAAGTTGGAATATTTTTTCTAATCAGAGGATTAACAACAAATCTAATATTATTCTTGAAAAATAACCAAACAATAAAAGTATATGAAAATAAACCTCCAATTTTTTTCAGGAAATAGATATGATTTTTAGTGGTTTGTTGTAAAAAGAAATTTCCTCTAAAAATCTTTTTAGCATCTTTCTGGAAGGAATTAGTTAAACTTCCAACTTTATGGTAAAACTCTACATTAGGACAGTAAAGCATTCTATGCCTTCCATCTTTCCAGACTCTATATGAAAAATCAGTATCATCAAAATAAACAAAGTACTTTTCATCCATTAAGCCAACATCCTGAAACACTTCTTTTTTAGCTAACAAACAACAAGTTGGAGCGTATTCAACATCAATAGTTTTATTGTACTGACCTTCATCTAACTCCTTCATTCCTCTATGTAATGGTAAGTATCCGTTCTTTTTTATAAACCAACTTCCAGCATACCAAATATGCTTAGGGTTATCATAGTACATCATTTTTGGGGTAACCAAACTGCATTTTTCTTCAATTTGAATCTTAATTAATTTTTCAATTAAAGTACTTTCAAATTCCACATCATTATTAATAATTAAAACCTGATCACAGCCATCCAAAAATGCTTGTCTAATTCCTTGATTGTTTGCCTTAGCAACTCCTAAATTTTTAACATTTTTAACAACTTGCAACCTGATATCCTTTTCATTATCTAACATTGAAAGTGTAGCATCAGCTGAAGCGTTATCAATAACATATAAAATTAAATTTGAATGTGTCTGTTTCCAGACGCAAGCCAAAAACGGCCGTAAAACATCAGCCGAATTATAAGTTATAGTCACTAAACCTATTTTATCCATTTTGAATAATTTTTACCTAAAACCTCATCCAGTTTTTTAATATCATTTTTAAATATTTTGCTGAGTTGACTTCTGCTTTCCTTCAATAATTCAGGCTTTTTATCTGCCTTAAAAAGAAAAGCTCTAAAATTCTTCACTAAACATAATGGAAGAAAAAAAGTTAGTATTTTTCTAAGAAAAACAAAAGAATATATAAACCTAATCCCTTTATTTTTTGGCATTGTAAAGGTATTATACTTTGCATTTATATCAGCAGCAAACTCAGTGCTAATGTTTAGGAAATCATACACCTGATCAACAGTCTTTGCTACATTATTTTTGAAATCTTCATAGTCTATAAATAATATATTTTCCTTTTCAAAAAAATCCAGATACCTTTGAATTTGATTAGCATATTTACTTACTTCAATATACTGCTGATAGAATAAATGAGCATTTTTATGCTTTGATTTTTTAGTTATTATATTTTCAAAACTATCACTTACTAAACCAAGTCTATAATCCATTAAATAATGGGAAAAAGCTCTTTCAATAGGATTTCGGAGCATAATAATAATTTTTGCATTTGGATTGTACTTTTTTATGTCTTCAGCCACATTATCATAAAATAAATAAGAAACACTACCCTCACCATAAACAATATTTTCCTTCTGCACAAATAAAGACTCATATTTATCAAGCGTATTTACACGATTCTTACCATAATACATTCCTTGCTTATGAATTGCCTTATCAGAAAAATAATCAGGTTCTTTTTGACTACTCATCTCAACTTGAGGATGCTCATTTAAATAATGATACAAAGATGTTGTTCCTGCTTTTGGAGCACCTACTATAAAAAAGTCAACTTTCATTTTACAAAAAATCTTTTCTTAATAACCTCAACAATATTTCCCATCCTTTTAACATTTAATATAAATGCGAAAATTAATTTAATTGGGAAACTAATTAAATAAAATAGAGTTAATATTGGAGGAAACCTAAACTTTTCCACATCATACTTGAATTTTTGCATCATGCTATTTGATACTAACTGTGAAAGATATATTTCAGCAGAATTTAATCCTCCATTTTTCCATTTTTCTTTTTTAGAACTATCAATAAGGAATTGATTTTTAAGATCCTGTTGAGTTGAAGAACCAATGACTGGAACATTTAGCATTTCCTGATAGAATTCAATTTCTAAAAACTCACATAACTCTTTAACAATACGTATTGGCTCAACTAATAGATCCTCAAATCTAACTAGCCTCACTCTAGAATTATTTGTGAATTTTTCAGTACACTCTAAAGAAGAATTCCAAATTTTGGCTGATAAAATAGGGTGATAATTAATGTAGGAACGAATAGCTTCAGATAATGGTATAGCAGATGCCCCTAAGAACCTTCTTTTCCATTTATTCTTTTGTGAAATCAGAACATCCCTCTGATCTCTAACCATATTTATCACTTTTGCATTAGGAAAATACGATAATATTTCATTCAAATAATAGATATTTTTTGGAGTTTGATCGCAAGCAATAAAACACTTATTATCTGATGTGATTTCTGCTAAAAATAACTCATATATACTTAAAGGGTTTGAAACATTTTTATTTACTAAAATAGTACTTGCCCTATCATTAAAATCCGAGATATTATCCTGTTGAAATAATCCATTTTTCTCAATACACAATAACCTTGAAAGCAAATCTATTTGCTGTTTCCTATCTAAAGTTAACCCTGAATGATTTGTCCAAATTGTGCCAAAAAAATGCAATTCTTTAAAAGTAAAAACCCCTTGGTGATTGCCCAAAATACGACCCATCATAGTAGTACCGCTTCTGCTGCTTCCGACAATAAATATTTGTTTTGTTTTGTCCAATTAATATTTAATATTTAAATCTGTTTCTATACCAATAACACCTTTTAAGTTTGGAATATCAAACAAATTATTACTTCCATAAATTTGAAAAACTTCTTTATCACCTGATTTTTCTAAACTATATCTAAAATGGTTCATATTCCAATCAATATCATATGAAATAATTAACTTATTATTCTCATCAAAACAGTTATAAGTAAAAATTTCTTCAAAATAGTCTTTTTCAATTCTCACAATATCATGATCAAATATCTTCCCTAATAAGGTTAATGGGTAATAAGTACTTTGTATTTCCAACACCTCATTATTATTTCTAAAAATTGATCCTCCAAAATCCCTTCCACCCAAATTATGGTAAGTAGTTAACTCAATAGTTGACAAGTCAGGATTACTCAACAACTCTAAAAAATACTGAGCTACAAATAATGATTGTAAAAGCGTATTACCTGTTGTTCTTGATATTTGTAAATTCCATTCTGTAACCCATATAGGCCTATTAAAAATACCTTCATACGCATTAACCTCTTTTGGATATTGGTTAACTAAATAATCAATAGCTCTATTTTTATAAATTCCAAAGGCTACTTTCTTATTCCCCCCTTCACTTTCCTCAGAAATCATTTGCCCATATCTATCATTCCCTTTAGTCACTTTTGCATAAGAATGAATAATAATGGCATCATAAAAGCTAAGCTTAGCCAATTTTTTATTCCATACACTATGTCTATGATTTTTTTTATTGACTAATGGAGCTGCAACAATAGCTGTTTTAATATTGGGGTATTTTCCTTTTATTTTATCTGAACATTTTTTTGCCGCAATAACATACTCATCAATAGCATACCCTTTAGTAAAGTAACTTTTATTAGAAAGCTCACTTCCTAACTCCACCCCAACAACTTCAATATTATTTTCAATTAACTTTTTAATCATTAATAATATATCGTCATTATCAACAAACAGATTTGCTACTAGTACAGCCTTAGCATTTGTTTTTTTTGATAATATTATAAAATCTTCAATATAATCTTGGTGGTGATTTTTCTTTCTTCTAGAATTGTCTAGCCCTCTTGCTCTTTTAGGTAATTTACCATCATGGTATTGATCAATTTCAGAAAAATCGAAACCGTATCCTTTTCCTCCATAATGATAAAAATTACCTACAGCCCCTCCAGGAAATCGCAACAATTTTGGCTGTATTGCAATAACTTTATTTAAAAATGAAGTGTCAGTAACATCACAATACGTAAATGTATTTGAAGTAGCAAAACCAAAGATGTTTTCTTTAACATTCTGTGCGAAAACACCCTCAATACAAAGCAAAAAGATGATTATTAATTTTCTCATTTAATCAATCCTTTATTTTTTAATTCCTGTATTGATGTTTCATATTTATCCTCCATAACTTCTTGGGTTTTCACCCAATTAACAAATGAAGTAATCCCCAAAATAAAATCAAATTTAGGACTAAATCCTAACGCATTTTTTATTTTCGATAAATCAGCATAATTATGCCGAATATCCCCCAAACGATACTTGCCGCTAACTGAAATTTTTACATCAGAATTGTATAAAGACTTCAAAGAATTGGCTACTTCAGTTACTGAAGTTGCAATACCTGAACCCACATTAAATATCTGATTATTTGCCTCAGTTTTTTCTAAAGCAAGAATAGTTGCGTTAACCACATCATCAATAAAAACAAAGTCCCTACTTTCCTGTCCATCTTCATAAATATCAATATCATTTCCATTTAATAATCGTGTGGAAAAAATAGATAAAATTCCTGTATAAGGATTACTTAGAGATTGTCCAGGGCCATAAACATTCTGATACCTTAATGCAACAGCAGGAATATTTAACGTTTTTCCTATAAGAAGAATCATCTGTTCTTGCTGTTGTTTAGTAATGCCATAAATAGAAGATGGATGAACCTTTGAATCTTCATCTGTAGCTAATAACTCTAAAGGTTCATTACATTCATCACAAACTAGATTAAACTCTCCTTTAGCCATATCAATATCCTGTCTCTGATTCGGATACACTACACCATCATTCTTACACATATACTTACCTTCTCCATAAATAGAACGTGAAGAAGCAATAATCATCTTTTTTATGCTATGATTCTCATTAGCTAAAATATCTAACAAATGTGTAGTTCCTAGAATATTAACTTCATTGTATCTAGAAATTTCATACATAGATTGCCCAGTACCAGTTTCTGCTGCTAAATGAATCACTGCATCTTGATTTCTTAAAGCTTTTTTCCAATCAGATTTATTACAAACATCTCCTTGAATAAAGGTTGCAATATCTTTAATTGATGAATATAAAGTTGAATTCTGATTCTCTCCATGGATTTGTTTAGACAAATTATCTAAAACAGTAACTTTAAATCCTTTCTCTACTAGTTTTCTAGTAAGGTTAGACCCTATAAAACCAGCTCCTCCTGTTATTAGAATATTTATCATGATAATTCTTGCTTGTGTGATATTATCTTATAAAAAAATTGAACAAATCCTGACACAATAAATATAAAGAAGAAGGGTCGTAGAAGCAATGGTTCAGACATAACAGATATAAGCATAATAATCATTAATAACCATTTATTATCATTTATTATTTGCTGCTTGAAGAA
>CATEYX010000008.1 GCA_949511925.1 Cryomorphaceae bacterium
GATGTTAGAATTTATAGAGGTTAAATTCATTGAAATAAACCCATCTTGGTCATCATCACAAATTGAGAATGTTACTGGATTATTTACTACGGGTAATTGATTGATAATCGCTGTTACCGTAACGCTATTAGCGGTGGTACATCCTTCTAGTGATGCAGTTGCATAATAGGTGGTAGAATTACTTAATAAAGGCGTTGTAAAGGAGGTTCCTGTCCCAACAAGATTACCGCCATTCGGTGCGTCATACCAAAAAACTGCTCCCTCTGATACGGTTGCTGTTAATGTAATACTGTTATTAAAACAAGCTTCATCATTATTTGTGGTCAGTATTTGAGGAACATAGATACTTGTACTTGCTGAAATATTTAAAACAGGATCGCCTGGCATTCCACCATATTCTACAATGTATCCTTTTGCTTGATATGCTCCACCACCTCCTGTGTTTGGTAAATCATTCCAGGAGCCAGCGATACCGATAGAATCGTCAGTAATATGGGCATAATCTTCATTTCCTTGGTTGTTTGGTTCTTGTGTATTCCAGTTAGCGTACATTCCTGGAACGACAGCACCTGTAAAAGTACCATTCCAAAAAGTAGTTCCAGCCTCTGGTCCAGTAACCCAATTCCAAACACCTTCTGTACCTTCATCGTTCGCACCAATCCATCCTGAACCTGATGTTTGTACTGATGATATTTGACTTTCCTCTTGGGATAGAATGGTTGCTAAATATCCTTGAAGACCATAAAAATTAGATGCTTCCGCTAAGAGTTTCGCTTCAGACCATAGCACATCAAGGTTCTCAACAAACACATAAAAATGACCTGTTAAAGGAAGGTAATTTGTGTTTCCAATTGTTAATGAGAAAAAGCGATCTGAACTAATGGCTGGATCAGTACTTTCAAAAACGATGTCTCTCACCGCTGCTTCTAGATCTGCATATAGAATCTGAGTTGCACCTATGGGAGTTAGCGTTAATTTCCCCTCGGCGGCACTCCATGAGGCGTTTATGGTTGGATGTGTTCCTGTTAATATTAATTGATCAGTTGTTAGCGAATATCCAGCAGAAATTTGAACATAAAATGCATCAATTCCTGAATCATCTGAATCTGTAATAGAGAAGTTGGGCGCAATGTAAACTTGACTTAAAGGACAGTATGCTTCTCTATTCGTGGCGGTCAGCTCTGGTGGTTGATTAATGATTAAAGTAATTGTAAAAGAACCTTCAGAATAACAACTCGCAATGTTTTTATTAACAACTCTAAAATAGAGGGTCTCTAACGATACGTTACTTACATAACTTATAGGATCTGAAATAATGGTATTAAAAGTGATATCAGTGCTATAAATAACTTCAAATTCAGCAACATTTTGTGTTCCAAGAATAGCAGCATCCTGAGCTGTCAAATCAACAATTTCAACACCATTATTATCAAGATCATTAACAATTAAGTTACTAGGTTGTGAATCAACTTCAGGAACTGTGAATGCACTTATTTTAAATTCTGTAATTGTAAAACAAAGTGTACTTGTATTGGTAAGCCTGACAAATATATCTTGTGTAGCTGCAATATTTTCGTAATCTAAAGGATTCGGAATCGGACTGTTATTTGTAAGTGCATCATTATTACTTGTATGGTAGCTTACTGAAATATCTGTCTGTCCATCCAAAATGCTATTTTCATTTTGAGTCAAATCAAACTTAGTACTATTATCATCTACTCCATCTGTATCACATAATAAGATGTCATAAGATGCTCCTGCTACTGGAGGAGTCGCATCTGGTGGGTCATTAAAAGTAGCGGTACCGGTCCAATCAATTCTAAAATTACTAGTTCCTACAGGTCTATCAATAACAATAAAGTAAGACTCTCCAGAAATCACGTCTAACTCACGCACAAAATTATTACCAGCAGTTCCAGGGCCTTCAGCAGTATCTGTTTCCGTACTGTTCATTCCCGTTAAATTACTGGTGGAACCAGCTGCTTGTGGGTTTGTAGTTGAACAACGAATCGCTTGACCAATAGCTCCGCAATTGACATCAGGGCCAAAAACAAAAAAATCAAAATCCACCGCTAAATCGGTGTTTGTTGTTCCGTCAGAAAAAGTGGGTGTAAGTACAAAACCTAATTTACCCCCGGTATTGATATTCACTTGAAACCACAGGCTATTGTTTTCTTCACTACTACAGGTATTTGATCCGCTTAATTCTTGTACTCCGACACCCGTAGCGTTTAAACCTTGATAACCACTGTTTCCACAGACTATTAATGCATCGGAACAATCGTTTTGAGAATAGAATAAAACGGAGTTTAGCAAAAGCAATAGTACAAGGATTTTTCTCATTTTCAACTTTTTAATTTTTAAAAAGCAAATATAATGAATAAAACGCTATTTCCTAAGTAACGAGAAATTCCCAGTTTTTAAGATTATCTTTTTAGTTGGATCAAACGGCACCAATTTAATCGATACCCAATAATCATCCGACGGCAATCTTTTCCCATTATAAGTTCC
>CATEYX010000009.1 GCA_949511925.1 Cryomorphaceae bacterium
GTTAACAAAATACATTACATGCCGTGTAGTTGGTGTCTATGGAGGAACCAACATGAATACACAAAAAAAATGGCTAGAAAATGGTGCAGATATTGTAGTAGCTACTCCAGGAAGATTGTATGATTTAGCACTTTGTCGTGCTTTGCAATTAAAAGGAGTTAAAAAGGTAGTAATTGATGAAGTAGATGTAATGCTGGATTTAGGGTTTCGTTTCCAATTGACCAATATCTTTGAATTACTTTCTATAAAAAAACAAAATATAATGTTTTCGGCAACTATGACTGAGGAAGTTTCGGATTTGATTAATAGTTTTTTTAGTAACCCTGAAAAAATACAAATTGCATTAAGCGGAACACCACTTGATAATATCTCTCAAACAAAATATTCTGTTCCTAATTACTATTCAAAAGAGAACTTATTAGCAAATATCCTTAGTGATAAGGATGAGATGAAAAAAGTATTAGTGTTTGTATCTAGCAAGAAAATTGCAGATAGATTGTATGAATCAATGTCAGAATTTTATCTTTCTGATTTAGCTGTAATTCACTCCAATAAATCACAGAACTATAGGTTTAGGTCCATTAATCAATATGATGAAGGAAAGGTAAGGATATTAATTGCTACTGACATTATTGCAAGAGGATTGGATTTAGATAAAATATCGCATGTAATTAATTTTGACACACCAACTTTCCCTGAAAACTATATGCATAGAATTGGACGTACAGGAAGAGCAGAGGAACAAGGAAAATCTATCTTGTTTTATACCGAAAGAGAAGAATATTACTGCGCTAAAATTGAAGAATTAATGGGTACAAAAATTCTTGAATTAGAAATACCAGAAGAAGTAGAAATTACTCAGCAATTAACAACTGAAGAACATAGAGCAAACGGAAAGAATGTATTCAGAAATGACAAGAAAGTAGAAAGAGAGAATTCTGGTTTCCATGAAAAGAGTGTAAAAAATCAGCAAGTTAATGATAGAGATGAATGGCGTAAAGCTAGAGACCGCAAATACAAAAGATCAATATCAAGAGGTGATAAAGGAGTAAACCTAAGGAAGAAATAGTGTTAACTAAATCAGGAGTAATTGCTGAACTTGATAAACAATTACAAACTAAGTTATCCTATTTAACGACTAACCTACAACAAGCAATTTATTCTAGGAATTCTGACACCAAAAGCAGTGCTGGAGATAAATTTGAAACGAGTCGAGAAATGGCGCAAATTGAGATTCATAAAATTGAAAGTGAGATTTTAAAAACTCAACAATTCATTTATGATTTATTTTCAAAAGTCACACAATTTATTATTACTGATAAAGGAGCTTTCCTAATTTCAATTCCTTTTGGTAAATTAATATTAAATGATGAGAAAATATTTTGTATTTCAAAAAATGCTCCCATCACAAAACATCTTATTAACACCAAAAAAAAAAATAGTTTTCTTTATAATAATATAAAATATAATATAATAGATGGCTATATTAAATAGTATGTATTAATTAAAGAATAGTAAAAAAAGGAAATACATGTTATATCTTTATAGATTAAAAAAATATAATAATAATGGAATTATTTAAAGAAGAATTTACAATTTTTCCTACTACATATAATGAAATTCTCCAAAGAGTACGTTCTATTGACCCTGTTAAATATGGATCAACACGTAATTACATAAATGGTGCAATGACCTATTTATCTCCGTACATATCTAGAGGGGTTATTTCTACAAGCTTTATACTGGAAGAAATTTTAAAAAAAGGATATAAGCCAGACAAAATTGAAAAATTTATTCAAGAATTAGCCTGGCGAGATTATTGGCAACAGGTGTGGATTAATAAAAAAAATTTAATAAATAATGATTTAAAACACACTCAAAAATCAGTTTCAAATCACTCTATTTCAAAAGTGATTGTTGAAGCAAAAACTGGAATTATAGCTATAGATAATGCAGTTAATGAATTATATAAAACAGGTTATATGCATAATCACTTAAGAATGTATATTGCATCACTTTCTTGTAATATAGCTCAAAGTCACTGGAAAATTCCTGCACAGTGGATGTACTACCATCTACTAGATGCAGATTGGGCTAGTAATGCGTTAAACTGGCAATGGGTTGCGGGAGCAAATTCTAATAAAAAATATTTTGCAAATCAAAACAACATTAACAGATTCTGTTTTACAGATCAAAAAGAAACATTTTTAGATGTTCCTTATGAAGACTTTATATCTCTTGAAACACCAGAAGTTTTGGAAAAATGTGAATCTATTGTACTTAAAACTCCATTGCCTAAGCAAGAACATTTAGAAATAAATTCAGCACTACCAAGTTGCATTTATAATATTTATAATCTGGATCCTTTGTGGAAAAAGGACGATACAGTTAACAGAATACTTTTACTTGAACCGTCTCATTTTGAAAGCTATCCTATTTCACAAAAAACAATAGATTTTATTATTAAGCTTGCTAAAGATAATATAAATAATATTCAAATTTATGTGGGTGAGTTTAACGCTCTTGCTTCAGAACATAAACTCAATAGCTTATTTTTTAAGGAACATCCTTTAAATACACATTACAAAGGTACTGAAGACGCTAGAGATTGGATGTTTGAAGTGAATGGGTATTTTCCCTCCTTCTTTTCATTTTGGAAAAAATGTGAAAAACAGCTTAGGTAATGAATAAAGAAACAGTAAATATTGTTTGGTTAAAACGTGACCTCAGATCTCAAGATCACGCTCCTTTATTAAAAGCAGAACGTGAAGGTATTCCATATCACATTATTTATTTGTTTGAGCCGTCAAGTATTAACTACCCAGATACCAGCACACGGCACCTTAAGTTTGTATACCATTCTATTTTAGTATTAAATAAAACGCTTGCTCCATTCAATAGGAGAGTGGAAGTGTTTTATGCTGAGGCAGAAACGGTATTTGAAAAATTATATAAACAGTTTGATATCCGTTCTATCTTTAGCTATCAAGAAAGCGGAACTCACCATTCATGGTGTCGTGATAAATTAGTTAAAAGTTTCTGCAAAACACATCAAATTGACTGGCAAGAATCCCAACGTGATGGAATTTTAAGAGGAATTAAAAACCGTAAAAACTGGAGCAAGCAGTGGCACAAAAAAATGCATACACCAGTACTTAAAAACACATATACTTTTTCAAATACACCCGATATAACTCACAACTTCATATTACCTACTCAATTTGAAGTTGAACTAAAAGCTTATAACAAAGCATACCAACCTGCAGGAGAGATAAACGCTTGGAGATATTTAAAATCATTTGCCGATAAACGTGGATTTAATTATCAGAAACATATTTCAAAACCTAATGAAAGTAGGGCATCTTGCAGTAGATTATCACCCTATTTAGCATGGGGAAACATGAGTATTAAACAAGCCTTTCAATTTATTGGCACACATCCCAATGGAACTAAAAATAGCGGAGCATTTTCGGCTATGCTTACAAGGTTACACTGGCATTGTCATTTTATTCAAAAATTTGAAGTAGAGTGTGATTATGAAACCTCTTGTATTAATGCTGGATATGAGTTGTTGGTACATGATAAAAATAATGACTTTATAAAAGCATGGAAGGAGGGGAATACAGGTTTTCCACTTATAGATGCATGTATGAGGGCTGTTAAAGAAACAGGCTGGATAAACTTTAGAATGCGGGCTATGGTGGTTTCTTTTTTAGCATTCAACTTAGATCAAGATTGGAGAGATGGCAGCTATCATTTAGCACAACAGTTTTTAGATTATGAACCCGGTATTCACTTTCCGCAGTTTCAGATGCAAGCAGGTACTACGGGCATAAATACCATTCGATTATATAATCCTGTAAA
>CATEYX010000010.1 GCA_949511925.1 Cryomorphaceae bacterium
GTCATGACTTCTTTTAGTTTTGATTCATTCCTTGCAATAAGAGTAATATTAGCTCCAAGATTTGCTAATTCAACAGCTGTTGCCTGACCTATTCCTTGAGTGCTTCCGCATACAATTGCGTTTTTATTTTTTAAATCTAAATTCATTTATTCTATAATTATTTTTTTGCAATCTATTTTTTATAATTAAATCCTAATGTATCTTTAATATTTTGTGGTAATTCAGGTAAGTAGGAACGAGAAATCATTAGTGTTGAAATATTTGCCAAATCGGTAAATATTTTATGTTTATCTACTGTTTCTTTCAAATACCCTTGGCCAGAACTTCCCCCTGTTCCAATTTTCTGACCTAACATTTTCTCCACCATTTGAACATGTCTAAACCTCCAAGTTGCAATTTTATGATCAAACTCCACCAAACTTCTAAGGAACTGATATGGCAAATGTAAAATAGGTTGATCTCTGTACAAATTAATTAGCAGGGCTGACATGGTAGCTGTGTAAGAAAGGGTTGTTTCTCCCTCACTAATAGCTTTATTGTGTTCAGATTCAGAAAGCACTCTTTCAAAATACTTTTTATTTTCCTCAATCATACGAATTCTAATTTCCCTATCGCTATCAGTTAAGTTTGCTTCTTTAATTCCCAAAATTTCTTTTTCTAGCATTTGGTTTACTGCTGCCTCATATTTCTGAGTAAAATCAAACCCTTCCATATTTAAAAATGGGATTCTTTCTAACCATTTCTCAACTAAAGAAAATAAAGATTCAGTATCCTCTAAGCCTAAAATTTCCTCTTTCTTATCTCCTTCAAATTGACTATGATAAGGACATCCTCCAAACTGATGTCTTTTCTTAATTTTAAGACCAAGCATGACCTCTATCTTTCTAAATTGGTGTGACTGAAAACCAGATGCAGGAGATAAATGATCTCTAAAGTCTAAGAAATCCAAAGAAGTCATAGTCTCTAAAATATCCAACTGACCAATCAAAGTGGTCATGATTTTATTTACCCTATCCATTCTCCTAACAACTACACCAATACTACTTTCGTTAATTTTATCATCCTTAAATAAATCCATCGTCGAACCTATTTCATGCAGAATTTGCTTAAACCACAATTCATAAGTTTGATGAATGATAATAAACAACATTTCCTCATGAGCAGCTTCTTTTCCTTCTCCACTAAGTAGATTTTGTGAGTCTAAAACTTTATCAAGAGCCAAGTAATTGATATAGTGTACGGATGTTGTTTCTTCTGACATTTATTCATTTTTATAATGTAGTAAAAGTAAGCAATCTGATTAAAAAATCAAAACTGAAATTACAAAAAATAAATAGCATAAAATGCTCAAGGATTCTACCCAAAATGAAAAGTACATTTCACCCCTTTTTTCATCCGATTTTACTATGAAAATTGAAGCTACAAAATACAGCAAAATTAATGCTAGTAAATTTGAAGATATTAAGGAATTTTCTAAGTACTGAAAAACTGAGATTACCACACAAATAAACAAAGAAAAAAGGGCAATAAATCTTGCTTTTAAAATACCAAAAAATAAAGGAATTGTTTGTAAATCTTGAGCATCATACTTCAAATCTCTAATATCAAAAGGGATAGTTATAGCGAAAACAAACAAAAATCGTGACAATAAGTGCAATACAATATTTTGTGAAATTGGGACATTATTTTCAAGCACCAACAAAAGCATAGTACTTACAGTCCAAACAAAAGAAATAATGAAAATTTTACTAAAAGGAATTTTCCTTAATCCGAAAGGATATAAAACAGAAAGCAAGCCAACAATAACTATAACAATTTGAGTTATTAATTGGAATTCAAAAAAGCGATAGGCACTTACTAAACCTCCACACGCCATAAATATATAAATAGCAATATTTTGCTTTGCTAGCCATACTTTACGAACATGATTCAAGCCTCTTTCAATCCTAACAACCCTTTGAAAATTATAGGTAAATAAAGTGGCGAAAAATACAAATTGACTAATTTGATAATTTGAAGTGCTAAACAATAATTCCGAACTTAAAGCCAAGGCAAGCACACAAAATGCAACCCAAAGATTACTAAAGACAAGAAAGCGAATAAATGATTTCACTTTTCAAAGATAAAAAAAGAAAGTAGTTTTAACTAGCAAAAAATAACTAGTCACTAAAACCTTACATTACTATATTTACAATTCTTTTAGGAACCACAATTATTTTCTTTGGCGATTTCCCTTCCAAATAATGAGCTGTTTTTTCATGTTTCATCACCTCAACCTCAACCTGTTCTTTAGTCATTTCAGAAGGTAAAGTAATTTTAAATCGCATCTTTCCATTAAAAGAAACTGGGTAGTTCACTTCATTTTCCACTAAATAACTAGCATTAAAGGTTGGAAAACTTGCTTTAGTAACTGAAGTTTCATTACCTAATTCACTCCAAACCTCCTCAGTAATATGTGGCGCATAGGACGAAAGTAAAATTGTAAAATCAGAAATGATCTCCCTGTTACTACATTTTTGCTCTGTCAATTCATTTATACAAATCATAAAAGTACTCACAACCGTATTAAAAGAATAACGCTCAATTTCCTCTTCCACTTTTTTAATGGTTTTATGCAAGGTCTTATAATTATCTTTTGTTGGTGTTTCATCTGAAACTGAAAAGTTATTTTCTGTATCATGCACCAAACGCCAAAACTTACGCAGGAAATTATGTACCCCATTTATTCCTTTCACATCCCAAGGCTTAAACTGTTCTAATGGTCCTAAAAACATTTCATACAAACGCAAAGTGTCCGCCCCAAAATCTTCTACCAAATTATCGGGGGTTTGTACATTGTATTTTGATTTTGACATTTTTTCCACTTCATGACCACATAAATATTTTCCATCCTCATTTAGAATAAATTCAGCATTAGCATATTCTTCTCTCCAATTTTTAAAGGCCTCCACATTCAACACATCATTATCCACAAAACTGATATCGGTATGTAATCTTGTTGTTTTATGTTCCTTTCTCTTGTCAAAACTCACAAAAGTATTGGTGTCATTTATTCTATACACAAAGCTCGATCTTCCTAAAATCATTCCTTGGTTAATCATTTTTTTAAACGGCTCATCAAAAGAAATAAATCCTCTATCGAACAAAAATTTAGTCCAGAAACGTGAATATAGTAAATGACCGACAGCATGCTCAGCGCCTCCAATATACAAATCTACTTGTCCCCAATAATCTGATTTTTCTTTTGCACAAAACTCCCCATCATTATTTGGGTCCATGTAACGCAAAAAATACCAAGAACTTCCTGCCCAACCTGGCATGATATTTGTTTCCATTCTATCTCCTTCAAATACACTCCAATCCTCTTTTCTTGCTCTTGCCAATGGTGGTTCACCACTTGCCGTTGGTAAATATTTATCCACCGCAGGCAATGTAACTTGCTTATTATCGTCCAAAATATAAGCTGTTTCTCCTTTATAATACACTGGGAATGGTTCTCCCCAATATCTTTGACGGCTAAATATTGCATCACGCAAACGATAATTTATCTTACCTTTTCCAAAACTACCTTCTTCAATTTTAAAAATTGCTAAATTCATAGCCTTTTTAACTGTCAGACCATTTAAGAAATCTGAGTTCGCAATTTTTACATTTTTATGCTCATTTGCCACTTCACTTACATCAACTCCTTCAAAAATATTAATGATTTCCAAACCAAAGTGATTAGCAAAATCCCAATCCCTTTGATCACCACAGGGAACCGCCATAACAGCACCTGTTCCGTAAGATACCAATACATAATCTCCAATCCAAA
>CATEYX010000011.1 GCA_949511925.1 Cryomorphaceae bacterium
AGATTTTGATTTTGTTTCAATTAAAGGCAACCAATCAACAGCTCTGGTAAGCCAAGGAGCTTCAGTTTGATAATTCCCGTCTAATCCCCAAATAGTATTAGAAATTGGCTCTTCACCAGTATTAATTTTAGTGGTGTATGGTCGCTCGGTTAAATTTAACATAGTTGCTCCAATTATAAAATCTTTATTAATTTCATAATCAGCATGTAGCCCAATTAAAGTTTTATTCTGAATACCAAACAAGGAATTATTTTCTAAAGAAATTTTAATTGGCACACCAGAGTTTAAAATTCCTTCATTAATAATAGTAACACGACCCAACATATAATCAACCGTATAATCCTGATTTTCAGTTAACTTTTGTGAACCTGCAGTTACTGTAACTGAACCTTCAGGAACATTCATAGCATTCAAACGAATTTCAGCACCTGATGAGGACTGATAGGTTCCTTTTAACCTAAACTTATTAAGTTCTGGATATTGCTGAGCAACTGTAAGTGTGGAATCATATAGCGATTGATACACATATTTTTCAGCTATAGTTGCATCATTAATCTTATTATACAAATGAGAACCAAAAGGTTCTCGAACAGGAAAAATTATTCTCCCGTTTGAAGCTTTAGCAGTAATTCCTTCAATAAAATCAAACACCCCATCCGACTGGTTATCCAGCTGCTGATTCAGCCTATCTAAATTCATGACCTTTATCAATGGAATTCCATCCAAAATTCCTTCTCCTAAATAATTCGTTAATGCTCCTGATTCTTTTGTATTTTCATAAACAATATCCAACACAAAACCATCTCTACTCATTTGATACGCTCCTAAAGCATATACATTTTTCATCATTAAATGCCAGTTAGGAAGTAAGGGAGTGAAATTTGTTCCCTTCAATAATTTTACGATTAATGCTTCAGGGGCATTTGGTCCTGTTGATGTTAACTCACCAACTTGAAAGGTTTTACTTCCTCTGGTATATTGAAAGGAAACTGCCAAAACCTCATCATTATTCAAAGCCTGATTTAAAGAAATATATCCTAATTGATTATGAATTGTAAATTCTGATTCTGACAATTTTCTGGCACGTTCTAATTTTTCATAATCCTGTGAGGCTGCAAAGAAAGCTGAATAAGGAGAGAATGTATTACTAACCTGATTAATATCTCTTATTGCACTATGCTGATTTGTTAAATTATAAAAAAGATTATTAGTTGCATTATCAGGAACTTCTTGAAAAGTAAGCGAGCCAGCAAAATTAGAGTTAGAATTGTATACTTCTGTTTCTCCCAGATCTAGAAAAGAAACAATGTTACGTGTGTCATTAGTTGTACCTGTTTTGTTTGTTATCCATACTTCAATTTTAGTAATATTTACTGATGAGTTTACAAAAGGCAAATTTTCCAAAGCAACATCATAATTATTCTTGAAATAATGTGCTAAAAAAAAGTGTTTGTTAGCTTCATATTGGTCAGCATACACATCAAATTCTGAGGTTTGGGCTCCACCACTTACTTCAATTTCAGAAGTAGTACTTTTTTGCTGAGATAAAATACCCGTAATAGTTGTTCGTCCAAACTGCAACTGTGTTTTAAAACCAAAAAGAGATTGACTACCTGTAATTAATGTTCCATTTAAAGGTAAGCTAACATTACCAACTTCTATCTTTTTTATAATCTCATCTTCATATCCAGTATATTCCAATTTCATTTGATTCTCAAAACTAAAAGTGCTTTCGGTATTAAAGTTCGTAGTTAGTTTAAGCTTATCTCCAATTTTACCAATCACATTCATTTGTATCTTTTCTTGAAAATCAAATGAAGTTGTTTTTCTTTGTTCTTCAGGTAAAGCAGGATTATCCAATCTATTAATTTTTAAACCAAAGATAAGTTCAGCAGAACCTTGAGGGCGAATATCAACAGAATTACCCCCAAAAATTTTATCAAAAGCCTGACCAGGAATAAATAATTTAGGTAAGCCCAAAGCTGAAGTTTGATTACCTGTACGTTCTTTTGATCGATCATTCCAATAATCAGCAATAGAATTATTCATTTTATATTGCTGGTATTCTTTAAAGTCCAAAGTAGTCGACCTTCCTAACTTAAGCCCTCCTATTTTATGCTGTAAAGTATATTGATTATTCAGAATATCATAATTAACGTGCGACTTAATATTGCCAGATGTATTCATAAACATACCTCCGCTTTGATGACCCAAAAAAGGATACGCCAAAGTGGAATCAGAAGATTGCCCTAACAGATGAGTATTTGCAAAAATTAATGCAAAAACTAATACAAGTAAATTATAATTTATAATGGTTTTCAATTCCTAATACAGTAATTACATTTGGCTTAATGCCGTTCTCACTAAATCCTCAACAGTTACAATTTCAGGGTTTGATCTTAATACTTTATCTATTTTGCTTTCAGCCCCTTTTTTAGCAAATCCTAAAGCTAGTAGTGCAGATAACGC
>CATEYX010000012.1 GCA_949511925.1 Cryomorphaceae bacterium
TATCTTAAATTTTAGGAAGTGCAAATATAGTAGAATTAATTAGTAAATCTCTACTTTTGCCGAATGGGAAGACAAAATAGAAGAGAGCCTATTTTAATAGAAAATATTGAAATAATTGATACTGCAAATAAAGGGAAATCGGTTGCGAAACATGAAGGGAGAGCCATTTTTGTACAAGGAGGTGTGCCAGGCGATATTTGTGATATTACGGTTTTTAAAAGAAGAAAGAAATTTTGGGAAGCCCGAATTGAGAAAATACATACCTATTCTGACAGAAGAACAGAACCTAAATGCGAACATTTTGGTACCTGCGGTGGTTGCAAATGGCAAAATATGAAATACGAATCTCAGCTTGACTTTAAACAAAATGAGGTGCTCAACAACCTAAAAAGAATTGGAGGAATAGAACTACCACCCCATTCAGAAATATTAGGAAGTGATGAGGAATATTTTTACAGAAATAAAATGGAGTTTACTTTTTCCAACAAAAGATGGTTAACTACAGAAGAAGTACAATCGGAAACAGAAATTGAAGATAAAGACGCTCTTGGATTTCATGTTCCCGGCATGTTTGATAAAGTAATTAACCTAAACAATTGCCACTTACAAAAAGAACCTTCTAACGCTATTCGTTTATCAGTAAAGCAATTTGCTGATGAAAACAACCTAACCTATTTTGACATTAGAAATCAAGAAGGATTATTAAGAAATTTAATGGTTAGGACTTCCTCCACTAATGATTTGATGGTATTAGTTCAGTTTTATGAAAATGATAAAAAGAATATCAAACTGTTAATGGAACACATCAAAATCGCTTTTACTGAAATTACTTCATTGCTTTATATTGTAAACCAAAAAGCAAATAACACCATGTACGATCAAGATGTTGTTTGCTATAATGGAGAAGATTATATCATGGAGGAAATGGATGGATTACATTTTAAGATTGGAGCAAAATCCTTTTTCCAAACCAATAGCGAACAAGCGAAAATATTGTACCGAAAAACAAAAGAATTTGCCCAAATAACTGAAAATGATTTGGTGTACGACCTGTATACCGGCACAGGAACCATTGCTCAATATGTGGCTACTTCAGCCAAAAAAGTGGTAGGAATTGACTCTGTTGAAGAAGGAATAAAAGCAGCTTACGAAAATGCGGAACGCAATAACATTAAAAACTGCACCTTCTACACTGGGGATATGAAAGAAATTTTCACAGATGAGTTTATTTCAAAGAATGGAACTCCTGATGTGATAATTACTGACCCTCCAAGAGACGGGATGCACAAAAAGGTAGTGGAACAAATCCTAAAGATTGGTGCCAAAAGAATTGTCTATGTAAGTTGTAACTCAGCTACACAAGCGCGTGACTTAGCATTAATGGATGAAAAATATAAAGTAATCCATATTCAACCCGTTGATATGTTTCCCCAAACTCATCATGTTGAAAATATAGTAGTACTGGAATTGAAATAAATGTTTATCTAAATTGCTAATTTTTTCTATTTTTACAAAATGAGATTAATATTAAGCATAGCAACTATTTTTATTACAACTCATGTTTTGGCACAAAAGATATATTCAGTAGAATATGCTAGCCAAGCAGATGTCAAAGTATTTGTTGTAGAATATGAAAGCCAGACAGATTTAAGCGTATTTAAGATGGATTATTCCTCACAAGCAGGCAAGAATGATGGAAAGTGGTTTTTTGTAGAATACGCCTCTCAGGCTGATAAGAAAATATTTTTTACAGAATATGCTAGCCAAGCTGATGTCCTGATTTATTTTACGGAATATGCTAGCCAAGCTAAATGGAAAAAGAAAGAAAAAATGCATCTGTTTTATTAAATGAAAAAACTACTACTTATATTACTTTGCTTGCCTACGATTGGTTTTGGACAGGATGATAAGATAATATTCATTAGTGGTGATATGTAATCCGCCACTTCTAATGCACAGTCTCCAGTAAGCATAGCCTAACTATCTAATAAGCTGGATTTTTTGCCTGATAAGATCTTTAGTAAAAGTTAAGTTATAATCATTATCTTCAAATTCAATCAAGACTATATTTGATTGATTATGGGTTGTTTCAATAAAAATTGTGTTTTCTAATATTAAAGATTTTAGTTTGTCGTTTTGATTGAAATTTGATATTTCAAAGTAAATATATATGTCATGGAGATTATCTGATATTTCTTTTCCAACCCATTCATAGTTAATAATTTTATTATCCCCATAAATGTTTAAATGATTTTTAAAATAATTTTTAATTATTTCTTCAGAAGATTTTTTCTCATTTAAAGTTCCAATTCTTAATTCAGTATTATCCAAAGATATTTCTAGGTCTTGAATTGCAAATTTAATAGTAATTTCCATATTATCTAAATCACTATTATAATGTAAAGTTGTATGAGTAACATGAAAATCATGATACGATAGTATTAGTGGTAATATTACATAAATTAAAGACTTAAACATGATTTTATTTATTCATTACTCATTTCTTCTGCTCTAATAGCTCTTTGCATAGGATTCTCATTCTTTTCTTCATTCTCTTTGAAAATCTGAAATCTTGTTGGCTCATTTCTAGCTGGCCAAGAATTATTATTCAAATCAACATCAGCTGTTTCTAAAAAAGGATCTAATCTAACATTAGAAACTTCTTTATCAAGAATAAATACCTTCTTAACTTCTTTAGAGTTTCTCTTCCAAATTTCTGCTGGAATTCTAATAACTTCTGTTGTTCTATCTACAAATGTAAACTCTAAAATAATTGGCATTACTAGTCCCCCTATATTTGAAAAATGAAGTTCATAATAATTTTTATCAGATTTTAATATTTCTTTTTCTTCAGCGTCAAGGTTTTTCATGTACTTACTGAAATCTTGAGTATCTAAGATATTTGTTTTAAAAGGATCATATGCTGTGTAAAAATCTACAGACTGATCATCATATTCAGAAACAGTTTTTTGAATTGAAGATTTATTTCTACTTATTCCAATATATGTATTTTTATTTTCTTCTTGATTTTTAGAAATAGTATTTTCAATTTCAGGGTTTCCAGTATTTATTTTAAACCAATTTACTTTATCAAGAGAAATATCGACATGATCATTAGTGTAGAACCATCCACGCCAAAACCAATCGAGATCAACTGCACTAGCATCTTCCATTGTTCTAAAGAAATCTGCAGGAGTAGGATGTTTAAACGCCCATCTTTCGCTATATGTTTTAAAAGAATAATCAAACAACTCTCGACCCATAATAGTTTCACGTAAAATATTTAATGCTGTTGCTGGCTTACCATAAGCGTTATTTCCAAATTGTAATATTGACTCTGAATTTGTCATAATAGGAGATATACCACTTTTATCACCTTTCATATATTCAACAATATTATTAGGAGGACCTCTTCTGGAAGGATAGTTTCTTTCAAACTCTTGTTCAGTAATGTATTGTAAGAAAGTATTTAACCCTTCATCCATCCAAGTCCATTGTCGTTCATCAGAGTTTATTATCATTGGGAAAAAATTATGACCAACTTCATGAATTATGACACCAATCATTCCATATTTTGTTCTTTTTGAGTAAGTCCCATCTGATTCTGGCCTTCCAAAATTAAAGCAAATCATTGGGTATTCCATTCCAATACTTTTAGCATGAACAGAAGTAGCTTGTGGATAAGTATAATCTATAGTGTATTTAGAATAAACTTTAAGTGAATGCGCAACTACTCTTGTAGAATATTGCTCCCAAAGAGGATTTCCTTCTTTTGGATAGTAACTGTACGCCATAACCGTTTTTCCAGAAATATCTACAGCCATAGCATCCCAAATAAATTTTCTGGAGCTTGCCCATCCAAAATCTCTAACATTTTTAGCTTCAAAAGTCCATGTTTTTTTTGATTTACTTTTTTGTTTTTCATTCACCTTTGCTTCTTCTTCAGTAACAATAATTACTGGATCAATAAAGTTCTTTTTAGCTTTTTCCCAACGTTTAATTTGGTTTTTACTTAATACAGATGTAGCATTTATTAACTCTCCTGTTGCAGCAACTATATGATCAGAAGGTACAGTTATACTTACTTTATAATCTCCAAAAGGTAGAGTAAACTCTCCTCTTCCAAGAAATTGTTTATTTTGCCAGCCTTCCACCTCATTGTATACTGCCATTCTAGGGAAAAATTGTGCAATGGTATAAATTGAATTTCCTTCATCTTCAAAGTATTCATAACCACTTCTACCACCAATTTTCATTCTGTCATTTATATTATATGAGTATTTTATTTTAAATGAAAAAGACTGACCTTGTCTTAATGGTTTAGGAAGGTCTATTCTCATCATTGTTTCATTAATGATGTAAGCTAATTGATTATTATACGGATCGCTAACTTCTTCTAGTTTAAAACCTCCATCAAAATTCATTCTATCATGCATTCTCTTTATGCCTCTGAAACTCATTTTATTATTCATACTATTTGTAGTTGTAAGCTGTCCATGAGAATTTTTGGCACGTACATTTTGATCCAATTGAACCCACAAATAGTTTAAAATATCAGGTGAATTATTAAAATAGGTGATTGTTTCATTTCCTTTTAATATATTTTTTTCTTCATCTAATTCAACATTAATTTCATAATCTGCTTTTTGTTGATAATATTCATGTCCAGGTGCACCACTTGCAGTTCTATAAACATTCGGAGTTGGAAGCTCCTCATACAGTTGTTTAAATTTGCTGTTATTTAAATTATCCTGTGCACATATGTAGGGTGTTAGAAATAAGAACAGAATGAAAAGATTGATTTTATTTTGTATTGATTGCATAAATAATTTTTTGTAAAAATATCGAAAAAAAAGTTCTAAACTGAAGTAAATTAACAGACTTCAAAAATGAGTTAAATAAACTATCTTTTTAAAACTTAAAAAAAATCTAATACAATATGTAGCAGTACTACATTCTACTAGATATGAAAACTCGAAAGGCGACCGAATAGGTCCCTTGCTATTTTATACATCAGAACTACAAAGTAAATACAGAAAGATTACTTACTTTTCAAAGTAGATATACTATAGCTAGGATTAGCTAAATACGCAATACTATATCTCTTACTAGCAGGAAAAACCTTTACTGTTTTTCTCCCACCTTTATTTGTAGTCATTGTAACATTACCTTGTCCTTTAGAGCCAGCTATAGCAATACTTTTACTATTATCATATCTATAACACCTATCTATATGAAGCTTTGCCCACCAATAATAAACCCACAGCAACTCTTATTTAATGGCTAAATCCTCACTTCAAGTATCTCAGCAAAACGAGTTGTATAGCAAGGAGATAGTTTTTCTTGCTTCAGCTTCCAATCTCTACCCTTACCTTGTACAGCAAGTTTCACTTTCTCTCTTCCCATTGTAGCATTAAGTTTATCAACTGCTTTATTAATTGATTTGCGTTTTTCCCTATCTAACTTATCAAATAGGCTTAGTTGAACCTGTTCTTCAGGTATAATTTTACCAACTATAACACCAGCTTTCTTGTAAATACAATCATTCCTAAAAATACTTTCTAAACCTTCAATAGCAGCCTTAACTATTTCCATACTATCGTTTGTGGGAACATCCAACTGAATTACTTTATAAGGATTATACTGTTTAGCTTGTGGTTTAAAAGGATTAGTATTTATAAATACCGAAATGGAAGTGCAACAACTTTTTTCTTCTCTTAATTTTTTGGCACACGTATTGGCATATGAACTTATCGCCTCTTTAAGTTTTGATAGCTCTTTCACTTCCTTACCAAAGGAACGAGACGTACAGATATTCTTTTTCCTATTTCTTTTTAATTCCAAAGGATAACACACTTCACCAAAAAGTTCTTTCTGTAATCTTACTCCATTCACTGACATATTCCTTCTTATCCAACCACTATCACATTCCCTAAACTGTAAAGCCGTATGAATTCCTGCTTCTTTTAATCGTTTGGCATTTTTCCTACCAACACCCCACAAATCCTCTACAGGAAACACATTCAAAGCTCTTCTAATCAAATCTTCATCATCAAACATAAAAACACCTGACTTAGTGTGTTTCTTGGCAATATGGTTCGCTACTTTCGACAGTACCTTTGTTGATGCAATTCCTACTGATACAGGGATACCTGTCCATTGCTTTACTTTCTCTCGCAATGCAACACCTCTTTCCTTAGTAGCATAATCAGTAAAATCCAAAAATGCTTCATCAACAGAATACACTTCCATCTGATTGACTTCACTCCTTAATACATTCATTACTCTTTTGGAAAAATCGCCATAGAGAGCAAAGTTGGTAGAAAAGACATTGATATTATATTTCTCAATTATGTTTTTGATTTTAAAAGCAGGTTCACCCATCTTTATCCCCAATGCTTTTGATTCATTACTCCTTGCAATTACACAGCCATCATTATTAGACAACACGATAACAGGTTTATTCGCTATCTTAGGATTGAACACTCTCTCACAAGAGGCATAAAAATTATTGCAATCTACTAAGGCAAACATACTAAAGGGCTTTATGGATGATATAGGTTACAACTCCCCAAACTTGGAAATCCATTTCCTGCGTTATCTTTATTGGAGGGAAATTCTCATTCTCTGGCATTAAGTAAAGTTCCTTCTCACTTAAATTTACTCGCTTTATTGTAAACTCACCATCAATAACAGCCAGCACTATACTTCTGTTTTTTGGAGTAAGGGATCTGTCCACTAACATAATATCTCCACTTTGAATTCCTGCATCCTTCATACTTTCGCCAACTGCACGAACACAAAAAGTAACAGAAGGGTTTTGAATCAAATGGTCTTGTAAGTTTAAATCCAAATCCATATAATCCTCAGCTGGAGAAGGGAAACCAGCCTGCACACTATCAGTAAACATAGGAATATCAGTAAAAACGTTTTTTTCTATGGAAAAGATGTCTAATACATCAGTATGTTTAAGGTGTTTCAGCTTCATTAGTAAATGTTTTTTTGAAGTGATAAAACTACTAAAAATGAAGCCTAAGAAAACAGGATGTTTAAAAGTTTAGTGCTTCTTAATATTTTTCTAAAAAAATACGAGCTGAGGATTGTAAGGTAAATCAAAAAAAACCACTCAAATGAGTGGGCCTGCAATCAACTTAATAAGATTATTATCATATAAATTTAAACCTATAAGAACAGAAGTTTCCAATTGGAAAATCTCTGGATTAGCCTGTTGCAAATCAGAAGCGCTAACCAATCTACTAAACCAAACTTAAGAAATTTATTTAATTATCTGAGTAATCACTTATTTTTTAAAATATTAAATCTGAATTCGATATCCGTAAGGCCCACCAAAAAGAAACCCACACAAATGAGTGGTAATTATCTAATAATAAATATCTTAAAAACATAAACTTATAAAGAGTCCTGTCTAAACTTTAACATTTTAGTGATAAAACTTTTATTGTTTAAATAGTTCTTGTCTTTTACCATTTTAATATATGATCCATTTGCATGAATACTAAAAGTGTTACTATTAAATATAACCAGTTTATAATAAGGTATTAACCATGAAAATAAATTAATTTGTTGGGTTATATTTACTAATATTCCGTTAGGTCTTAATTCAATACTGCAATAATTTGTATCTGATACCTCATTAATAGTATGAGATAATTTTTTCGAAACAGAATCAATAATAAATCTACTAGAACCTATTCCTCTAAATTTTAAAGCTTGCAAAAAACTAAAACTATTTCCTAGAATATTATTGATTTCTTTTGCTTGATCTTTATCAAAATAAGTTCGATTATAAATCATGTGTTAAATCATTAACTCTAACAGTAATTAAATTATTTTTCATTCAACAAATCTACATAAAATAAATAGAATCAAATAAAGCATATGTTAATAAAAACCAACTCAATAA
>CATEYX010000013.1 GCA_949511925.1 Cryomorphaceae bacterium
ATTATGCAAAAGCAGAATACGATTGATAAAAATGGAAATAAAATAGATATTAAAGCAAAGGGAAGACATGATGCTTGTGTGGTGCCAAGGGCTGTTCCTATTGTGGAGGGCATGCTAGCACTTACCTTGGTCGATCATTACTTAAGAAGTTTAACTAATAAAATTTAAGATGATAAAGAAATTATTTTTTGTATTGCTTATTCCAACTATTTGCTTTGGGCAAAGTCCTAATTATTCTGAAGATATTGCACCAATACTATATGGGAAATGTTTACAATGTCATTATGATGGAGGTATAGCTCCACTAACATTAGAAACATATGCAAGTGTTGTCTCTAATGGAGGTATGATACAGCATGTTACTGCTTCTGGAGAAATGCCACCATGGCCTGCAGATACTTTATTTCAGAATTATGCAAATGAAAATGTTTTAAGTATGAATGAGATAAATACTATATTGGATTGGATAACAAATGGAGTGCCTCTTGGAGATACTTCATTGCTTCCGCCAATGCCAATATTTGGGGATTCATCACAATTGGGTGTTCCTGATTTAGAACTTCAAATGCCAATATATGCAAGTACTGCAACATCAAATTCTGATGATTATGTTTGTTTCTCTATTCCAACTGGTTTGTTGCAAAACAGAAGAATTAGAGCTATTGAAGTAATTCCTGGAAATTTACAAACTGTACATCATGTACTTGTTTCAGTAGATCCATTTCCTAATACTTCTGTTGTTACAACAGCTGACTGTATGGGTCCACAAGGAGATATGCTTTATAGTTATGCACCAGGTGCTTTGCCATTAATTTACCCTGAAAACACTAACAACTCTTTTGGCGTGGTATTACCTGCGAATAGTAGTGTTTCTTTTGCTATGCATTATCCAGAGGGTAGTTTAGGTCAAATTGATAGTACTAAGGTTAAATTTTATTTTTATCCTCAAACTACGTTAATTAGGGAGATATCTTATGATTTTTTAATTAATGAAGGATTGTTTGGGGCTCCATTTTATTTACCTCCAAATCAGATTACTGAGATTACGGGTTCTTTTGGTCCTACAACACAAGATTATTCATTCATGTCTGTTTTTCCTCACATGCATCTTTTAGGAAAAGATATGGTAATTTATGCTGTAACTCCTTTAAATGATACAATAAACCTGATTAAGATTAATAAATGGGATTTCGAATGGCAATATTCATATTTCTTTGAAAAATTTATTAAAATACCTGCGGGAAGTATAATATATGCTAAGGGAAATTATGAAAATACTGTTAGTCCGTCTAACCCTATTCCTGTAACTGTTCAATCAGGATTTAATACGCAGGACGAGATGTTTATTGGTGGATTCCAATATCTACCATATCAGCTAGGAGATGAGAATATTTCTATAGATAATGGTTTAATTTCTAGTAATTTTAATAACGCAGTAAATACATCTTCATCAAGAGAATTATTGAAAATAATAAATTCTTTAGGTCAATCAACTACTCCTAAATCAAATATACCTCTCTTTTACATCTATAATGATGGTACTGTAGAGAAAAAAATAGTTATAGAATAATATGAAAAAACTAGCATTACACTGGAAAATTATAATCGGAATGGTATTAGGTGTTTTTTACGGCCTTGTCGCTAATAAATTAGGTTGGGTAGATTTTACTAATGCATGGATAAAGCCATGGGGGGTTATCTTTGTTAATCTATTAAAGCTAATTGCAGTGCCTTTAGTATTTGCATCCCTTATAAAAGGTGTTGCATCCTTATCTGATATTTCAAGGTTATCACGCATAGGAGGGAAGACAATTGCTATTTACTTAGTATCCACAGTTATTTCGGTAAGTATTGGTTTGTTCTTGGTAAACATGGTAAATCCTGGTGCGGATTTTGATAAAGATTCTATTAAGTTAACTGAAAATTCTCAGTCAGGTACAGATAAGAAAATAGCAGCTGCAGGAAATGTGAAAGAGGCAGGTCCACTTCAGTTTGTAGTTGATATAGTGCCGACTAATATAATCTCAGCATCAAGTGATAACTCTAATATGTTACAAGTTATTTTCTTTGCTATTTTATTTGGTATTTCAATGGTTATGCTACCAAGCGAAAAAACACTTTATGTGAAAGGTTTTTTTGATGGAGTAAATGATATTATTTTGCAAATAGTAGATTTAATCATGCTTGCGGCTCCTTATGGCGTATTTGCTCTTCTAGGAGGCTTGGTGGTTGATTTTGGGGCAAGCTCTACTTTGTTTATCGCTTTAGGAAAATATTCACTAACCGTTATTGCAGGTTTATTGATGATGGTGCTAGTAGTCTATCCATTAATATTAAGGATGTTTACTAAAGTAAAGTATTTTGATTTTTTTAAGGCAATTTCTCCTGCACAAATGTTGGCATTCTCCACTAGTTCGAGTGCGGCAACTTTACCTGTTACTATGGAGAGGTGTGAGGATCATTTAGGGGTTTCAGAAGAAATCTCTTCATTTGTTTTACCTTTAGGTGCAACAATCAATATGGATGGAACTTCTCTTTATCAAGCGGTTGCAGCTGTATTTATTGCACAGGCTTTTGGTATTGAATTGGACTTAAGTCAACAACTTACTATTGTGCTTACTGCAACTTTGGCTTCTATTGGAGCTGCGGCTGTTCCAGGAGCTGGTATGGTGATGCTAGTGATTGTTCTGGGAGCAATTAATGTACCCACAGAGGGGTTAGCACTTATTTTTGGTGTGGACAGAATACTAGATATGATGCGTACAGTTGTTAATGTAACAGGTGATGCAACTGTAGCTACTATTGTTGCTTCAACTGAAGGTGAATTACGCCAAGTTACTGAAGAAGAATTAATGAGTTAGTATGCGTATACTATTTCTTTTTTATTTTTTCTTTTCATTTAACTTTGTTTTCCCTCAAGAATGCTTTCCTGAAAAATCAAAGGATAAAAGATTAGTTAAAAAAATAATTAAGCTTATTGAAAAAAAGGCATATTATGCTGCCTTAGATGAACTGCGTATAATAAATGATATTGCTGTATTTAGTGCTTTGAAATCTGAGATATTATGGCGTAAAGCTGATTTTTTTAATGCTGAAACTGAAGGACTAAAAGTAATAGCTAATTGTCCTGAAAATTTTCCTAAAGTTTATTATTTCTTAGGAGAGATTGCTTTTAATAGAAAGGACTATGTGAGTGCAGATTTGTACTTGAGGAAGAGTATAGGTTTAGGGATTGCTGATCCGTATTATTCTGATGCAATGAATATATATGAAAAAGCAAAAGTTCTTGCTGAAATTATTACTAATCCTGTTCCTTTTAATCCTAAAATTGTAAGTGGTATTTCTACTGTTTTTGATGAGTATCTACCTATAATTTCTCCTGATCAGGAGTTGTCATTTTTTACTAGAAGGTCGGATAAAAAAAGTTTACATTCAATTACAAATACTAGTGTTGAAGAGTTTGTGTCTAGTAGAAAAATAAATGGTAAGTTTGAGATTGGTCAGGCCTTACCTTCTCCTTTTAACTTAGAGAGTAATGAGGGTGGAGCTTCTATTACGATTGACAATAGAGTGTTGTATTATACAAAATGTATTAGGAATAAAAAAGGCTATAATAATTGTGATATTTATTATGTGAACAGAGAAGGTAATGCTTGGTCAGTTGTGAAAACCTTTTCTGATAAAATTTCAAAATTAGATTCTTGGGAATCTCAACCTACTGTTTCTTCTGATGGTAAAACAATAATCTTTGCTAGTGATAGGGTTGGGGGATATGGTAAGATTGATTTGTATGAAATTAATTGGCTAAATAGTAAATGGACAAATCCTAAAAATTTAGGTTCGGCTATTAATAGTAATGAAAATGAAAAATCCCCTTATTTGCATACAGATGGGAAAACCTTATTTTTTTCCTCAACAAATTTCCCTAGCCTGGGTGGGTTTGATATTTTTTATTCCCGAATGGATAGTTTTGGGAACTGGCAAGAACCTCAGAATATTGGTTACCCTATTAATACAGTAGCTGATGAAATTTCACTTTTTGTTAGTACAGATGGGAGTAAGGCCTATTTCGCTTCAAATCAATTGGATGGAGTAGGAGGTTGGGATATCTATTCTTTTCCTTTACATGATGATGCTAAGCCTGAAAGAGTCCTATTTTTAAAAGGAGAGTTAATGGATGAAAATGGGCAAGTTTTGGAAGATGTAGAGTTAGAAATAAAAAATATAAATACTAATGAAGTTACTATTGTAAAAGTTGATTCAGGAACTTATGTTTCTTCTTTGACATTGGCTAAGGGTGATGATGTGTTGATTACTATTAAAAAGGAAGGGTTTGCCTTTAATTCAGCTTATATTTCAGCTAATGATACTTCTTTTTCTTCTCCTACTAATTTGGATTTTGAATTACATTCTTTAGAGCAAGGAAGGTCGTTTGACTTAAGTGATATTTATTTTGAAACAAATTCCTTTCAAATAAGTTCAATAGCAAAAAATGTACTTTTTGAATTTATTGCTTATCTGAAGTTGAATAATAATATGGAAATTGAAATAAATGGTTTTACGGATAATATTGGTGAGAGTTTAAAGAATCAGATTTTGTCTGAAAATAGGGCTAGGGCAGTTTATGAATTACTTATTGCTTATGATCTTGATAGAGAAAGACTAAGTTATAATGGATATGGAGAGCAATTTCCTAGAGTAGACAACACATCTGTTAGTAATAGAGCTCAAAATAGAAGGACTGAATTCCGAATTATTAGACAATAAAAAATCCTGCTATTGCAGGATTCCTTATTATATATGTAGTGAGAGATTATCTCATTTCTTTAATTCTAGCTTTCTTACCAGTTAATTCTCTTAAGTAGTAAATTCTTGCTCTTCTAACTTTACCTTTTTTGTTCAACTCAATTTTTTCAATTAAAGGAGAATTAATAGGGAAAATTCTTTCAACACCTATTGAGTGAGAAATTTTTCTGATTGTAAATGTTTCAGTTGCACCACTACCTTTTCTTTGGATAACATCTCCTTTAAAGAACTGAGTTCTTTGCTTCTCTCCCTCTTTAATTGTGTAGTAAACAGTAATATTATCTCCTGCTTTGAAATTTGGTAAATCGTTTCCAGCAGTAAGTTCTTTTGATATAGTTTCGGTAATGTTCATTTTTCTAATATTAGGTTTTGAAATCGGTTTGCAATATTACGCATATTTTTATTTAATTATCCTAAGAAACAAACAATTTTACTCAAATAAATCTGGTCTCTTTTCTTCTGTTCTTTTTATTGCTTCTTGTTCTCTCCATTCTGTTATAAGTTTCTCATTTCCAGATAGTAATACTTCAGGTACTTCCCATCCTTTATAGTTTGATGGGCGAGTATATATAGGTGGGGCTAATAAATTATCTTGAAAAGAATCAGTAAGTGCTGATGTCTCGTCAGAAATCACACCAGGAATTAAGCGTATTATGGAATCAGAAAGTATGGCGGCAGCTACTTCTCCACCTGTTAGTACATAATCCCCAATTGATATTTCTTTAGTAATAATATGTTCTCTTACTCTTTGGTCAATTCCTTTATAGTGTCCGCACAATAAAATTATGTTTTTATATGTGGATAGGGTATTGCAAATTTGTTGGTTTAGCGTTTCTCCGTCAGGTGACAAATAGATTACTTCATCATAATCTCTTTCGCTTTTTAATTTGCCAATACAATCATCAATTGGTTGTATGCACATTACCATTCCCGCACCGCCACCAAATTGATAATCGTCAACGCTTTTTTGCTTGTTTGTGGAGTGGTCTCGTAAGTTGTGAATTATGATTTCTGCCTTGCCATTTTCTTTTGCACGCTTTAAAATTGAGTACTCAAAATAAGCGTTAAAAAATTCAGGAAATAATGTTATGATGTCAATTCTCATTTGGCAAACTTACAAAATCAAAATGGTTTATATTTTATGTATATTTTTACTTTAAAACAGTTGTGACAGGTTGTCATGTATGTGTTTTAAAATTCTTTAAATCAGATAATTAACTTACTTAATCTAAATAATTAATTATATATATAATTTTTATGTAATAAATTAGCTGTTGTAAGTATTTATTTGTAAAAGTTTGCGAAAATTGCTAACAATTGTTGATATTTATTTAAATTAATAATGTTTAATCAACTTTTATTCTTTGTACTTTCAACTCCCTAAAATAAAGGTATATGTATAAACTATTCCCTCTTCTCTTTTTTGTTTTTTTGTTTAATAAAAGTTCAAATTCTCAAACTTCAGACAGTACAAGGGTTAACTCTTTGGAGCAAAAATTTACTGATTCTATCGCTCAAATAAATGAACAAAATGAACATTTAAAAGCATCTAGAAATGCTTATAATGAAGGCTTAATTTTATTTAAAAATGAAAATTATAGTGAAGCGATTTCTTATTTTAGTAAGGCAATTGATATTGACTCTATTTTTTTACAAGCCTATTTGAGTAGAGCAAAATGCTATGAAAAGTCAGATAATGATTTGGCAGTTGCGGATTATTTAATGACTTTTAGGCTTGATTCTGCTAATTTATTGCCCTTATATGGAATTGCTAGATTGTACTTAAAAACGGATAAACCTTTGGCTGTAGAAATGTACACAACTATTTTGTCCTTACAGGCTGATGAGTATTTGGCTATGAGCCAACTTGGCATTATTGCTTTTATAGATGAAAAATATGAAGATGCAGAACAATTATTTACGCAATCCTTATTAGTTAATACAAATGCATATACTTTAAACGACAGGGGAAGTTGTTATCGAAAGTTAGATAAGTTAGACATGGCGATAAACGATTACTTAGCTGCAATTGCTCTAAATACTAATTTGGCATTTATCTATAGTAACTTGGCAAGTATTTATGGTAAACAAGGAGATGTTTATAAGGCTTTGCGCTATTATGATTTGGCAATTTCAAAAGATGCTAGTTATGCTTTAGCCTATAATAACAAAGCAAGTCTATTGTTGGATGATAGCGAATTTGAAAAAGCAAAATTTGAGATTGATAAAGCTTTAGTTGCAGATGCTGAATATGCTCCTGCGTATAATAATAAAGGAGTTATTAATCATCAAATGAAAAAATACACTGAAGCTATTGCAGCTTTTGATAAAGCAATTCAATTAGATGTAAATTATGCAAAAGCCTACTTAAATAGAGGGATATCCAAGCAGATGATAAGAGATGAGGATGGTGCTTGCCTAGATTGGAAAAAAGCAAAAGAATTAGGAATTATGATGTCAAAAAATTATTTAGCAAATGATTGTGAATAGTAGTTGGAGCAAAAATTTATTTTTAGTTGGTTTCTGGTTAATAGCGAGCGTTACTTTTGCTCAAGATATTGCCTTTAAGAGTTCAAACTTTAAAGAAGATAAAACAGGTTTAAAGTTGGCGAAGGAAAATATTGAGATTGCTGATGAAATGCGAGATGAGGGAATTGTCAAGATATTGGCTTTTCAAGAGGATAATTTATTGTTTATACAAGCTATTTTTCATTATCAAAAAGCACAAGATTTTAATCCAAATAATGCAGAGCTTAATTATAAAATTGGAAGTAGTTATTTGTTTACTAATCAAAAAGAAAAAGCAGCTGA
>CATEYX010000014.1 GCA_949511925.1 Cryomorphaceae bacterium
ATTAATTAATTTATAAAATAAAACATTAAAATGCTGATGGAAACATCAGCATTTTTTAATTATAATTAGTATGAAAAAAATTAGCATTTTATTATTAATTGTGACTCTAAGTTTTACGTCTGAAGCTCAAACTATACTAAGTGGAAAAGTATTAGATGAAAATACGGGTGAATCGTTAATTGGAGCAACTATAATTTATGGTAAGGGAATGGGTGCTGCTACTGATGTAGATGGTAATTATTCTATTTCTTTGCCATCTGGGGAAAGAAGTTTACAGATTTCGTATGTTGGTTATAAAAAACTAGTTAAAACAGTAACTATTAACAACCAACCACAAATATTAGATTTTAAGCTTAAAACTATTTTATTAAATGAAGTTCAAGTAGTAGCTGATATTGCTCGTGATAGAGAAACTCCTGTTGCCTTTTCAACTATTCCAATGAAAAAAATTAGTGAAGAATTAGCTTCTCAAGATATTCCAATGGTTTTAAATTCAACCCCAGGAGTGTATGCTACACAAAGCGGTGGTGGTGATGGAGACGCTAGAATTACGATTAGAGGTTTTAATCAAAGAAATGTTGCTGTGATGATTGATGGAATTCCTGTAAATGATATGGAAAATGGTTGGGTTTATTGGTCTAACTGGTTTGGATTAGATGCAGTAACATCTAATATTCAGGTGCAAAGAGGTCTTGGTGCTTCAAAAATTGCTATTCCGTCTGTAGGGGGGACTATGAATATTCTAACAAAAGGAACTGGAAATAAGGCAGGAGGTACAATAAAGCAAGAGGTGGGTTCATTTGGGAAATTAAGAACTTCATTGGGTTATAATTCGGGCAGATTAGAAAATGGTTGGGGCTATACCTTAGCTGGATCTTATAAAAAGGGAAATGGATTTGTTGATGAGACTTGGAGTGAAGGATATTTTTACTATGCTAAAATTCAGAAGGAACTAGGAAATCATATTCTTAGTTTATCAGCTATGGGCGCACCACAAAAACACGGGCAGAGATCCTATAAAAGCGATATTTCAACTTACGATACTTCTTTTGCTCGTTCATTAGGTGATACTTCTAATTTTTCTGGAAGAATTGTAAATAAAGGAATTGCCTACAATAAACATTGGGGCTATTTAGATAGATGGACTATTAATTCAAGCGGAGATACAATTCATAATAATGAAACTTTAAATACAAAGCAGAACTATTATCATAAACCACAATTTTCTTTAAGAGATTTTTGGACAGTGAATGATAAGTTTTATGTTTCAAATATTTTGTATGCCTCAATAGGGCAAGGTGGGGGGACTGGTTTAAGTGGCAGTAATACAAATAATTATGATGAGAATGGACAGTATAATTTGCAAGAGGCCTACAATACAAATGTGAATACAGAAGGAGTATTTAACAGTATAGATCCACTTTATTCTGCTACAGAAACAAAAGCAAGTACGTATTTAAGAAGTTCAATTAATAATCATTATTGGTATGGCGGATTATCTACATTAAATTACAATCCTAATGAAGAAATTTCACTTTCTGGGGGACTAGATATGCGTTATTATAAAGGACAGCATTATAGAGAAGTATACGATTTGTTAGGGGCTGATTATGCTATTGATGAGGCAAATAAGTTGCAAAATTCTAAGATAAAAAGAGAAGGTGATGCTGTAGGGTATAATAATGATGGAATAGTAAAATGGAGTGGAGTTTTCTCACAAGCAGAATATAGTAATGGAATACTTTCTGCATTTTTGAATATTTCGGGATCAAATTCTGCATATAAAAGAATAGATTATTTTAAAAAGAAAGATTTGATATTAGATGACACTACTTACAGGGAGGTGTTAGGAACTGAATTGCTTGTTATTGCAGATTCCTATTCTGGAAATATAGAAGATACAATCTGGCATAATGGAAAATCTTACACTATGAATTCAGATGAAGCAAAATTTGCAGAAACTAGTTGGAAGTGGATTAGAGGATATACAATAAAGGCTGGAGCAAATGTAAATTTAGATGAATATAATAATGTGTTTTTTAATTTAGGCTATATTTCCAAAGCTCCAAGATTCAATAATGTATTCGATTATGATAATAGATTATTTAGAGATATTAAAAATGAACAGGTAAAAGCAATAGAAGGAGGGTATTCATTTAGATCTTCATCATTTTCAGCAAATGTGAATGCGTATTATACGGGTTGAAAAAATAACCCCGCCAATGGAGGTGTAACCGTAATGGTTGATGATGTGCCTTTTAAAGCAAATATTAATGGTATGGATGCTCTGCATAAAGGAATTGAAATGGATTTCGCATATAAATTTACACATAATTTAAG
>CATEYX010000015.1 GCA_949511925.1 Cryomorphaceae bacterium
TCAAAACTGGAATTATTCCAAAAGGGGATGTACTAGAAATTGAAGCGAATGTAGCTACTATTGAACAAAATGTAGTAGTGGCCGAAAATAACTATCAACTTTCAAAAATTTCACTGGCACAATTATTGCTTATTTCTGAAATTGATAATTTTGAAATAGCACAGGAAACAGCAACTAATCCTGAATCATCAATACTGAATACAAATGTAAATACCATATATTTAACTGCTGTAGCTAAACGAAATGATGTTAAATTGGCAAAAACAAATCTGAAAATTGCCAAGAAAGACTTAGCTATTTCTAAAGGAAGTATCTTGCCAAAAATAACCGGTTACTATTCTTATAGTTCCAGAATATTATTTGATAATCCAAATTCTATTTCAAATCAATTGGATATTAATGCAGGGGAAAACTTTGGGGTGCAACTTTCAATTCCTATTTTTAATGGAATGGCAAACAATTCAAATATCAAAAGAAATAAAATTAATATCCAAAAATCTAACTATGCTTTAGAACAGGTAAAATTGGATTTGAGAAACACCATTAACCAAGCCTATAATGATGCAAAAGGTTCATTAAAAGCGTACCAAGCAGCTGAAAAAACAGTAGCAGCTCGCAAATTAGCCTACGAATATGCCAAAGAAAGATTTGATAATGGTGGGATGAATACCTTTAATTTTTTACAAGCTGGACAAAGGAATGAGGCAGCTCAATCAGAAATGATAAAAACAAAATACAATTATATTTTTAAATTAAAAGTTTTAGAATTTTACTTTGGAGAAGCTAGTTTGCAAAACTAATCCACCTTTATTTTAGCAGCCACGTGTTTGGCTTTCTCAACTAAAACTGAAGTATCTTCATTTCCATAAGCTAAAGCAACTGCCATTCTTCTGTAGGGTCGTGTTTTTGGTTTCCCAAAAATCTTAAAATCCGTATTCGTAAATTCTGCTGTTTCATCTAAGCCTGTAAAAATAGGAAAAGTATTATTTTCTTTATTGGCCAATACTACAGCTGAAGCACCATTTCTTACAAGCGGTATGTCCAAAACTGGTATTCCTAAAATCGCGCGAGCGTGTAACTCAAATTCTGTAAAATTTTGTGTTCCAGCCAAAGTTACCATTCCGGTATCATGTGGCCTTGGTGAAAGTTCAGAAAAATAAACTCCTTCTTTTCCAATAAAAAATTCTACTCCCCACATTCCACTACCTCCAAGAGCCTTTGTCACTTTATTCGCTATTTCTTCTGTCTCTTTTAAATGCACATTCTCCATAGCCATTGGCTGCCAACTTTCTTGATAATCTCCTCTTTCTTGCCTGTGCCCTATTGGCGGACAAAAAAGCGTATTTCCATTATTTTGAGTAAGCGTTAAAAGTGTAATTTCATAATCAAAATCAATAAATGCCTCTACAATTACTTCCATCAAATCCCCTCTTGAACCCTCAAGAGCATAATTCCAAGCTTTTTGTATATCAGCCTCTGTTTTAATTACTGATTGTCCTTTTCCTGAACTTGACATTAATGGTTTTACTACACAAGGCATTCCTGTAAATTCTACTCCTTCTTTTAGCTGCTCATAAGAATTAGCGTATTTATATTTAGCTGTTTTTACTCCTAAATCAATAGCGGCCAAATCACGAATTGCTTTACGGTTCATGGTAAAATTTGCCGCTTTTGCTGATGGGATTACCGTATATCCTTGTTTTTCATATTCGTAAAAACGTTCTGTTCTAATCGATTCTACTTCCGGTACTATAAAATCAGGTTGGTGTTTGGCAACTATTCTATCTAATTCAGGACCATCCAACATATTAATAATTTCAGACTCATGTGCAACTTGCATTGCAGGAGCATTTTCATAATTGTCCACTGCAATTACATATTGCCCTAATCTTTGCATAGCAATTACAACCTCCTTACCTAACTCTCCTGAACCTAATAACAGTATTTTATTTCTCATTGTACAAAAGTAATAAGAAATACCCTCTTGAGTAAATAAGATTCTATTTTTCAATCAACAAAAGCATAATTATATTTAGTATCTTTACCTCAAATTTAATCATGATGAAAATTTTAAAAGCCCTAACCGTAGTTTGCCTTACCTTAGTATGTTTAACAACCTTTGCACAAAAACCTAAATGGGAGAAAGTAAACTTTCAAGTTTCGGGAAATTGTGATATGTGTAAAACAAAAATTGAGAAAGCAGCAACTGGAGTTGAAGGTGTAAAAACAGCGAAATGGAATGCTGTAAGCGGAAAGATGAAAATAAAATTTAATCCTGCAATCACAAATAATGACAAAATACAACAGGCTATAGCTATCATTGGCTATGATACTGAAAAACACAAAGCAACAGATGAAGTGTATAACAACCTACACCACTGTTGCAAATACGAAAGAGAACAATAAATTTATACTTATGAAAAAGACCCTAATGATTATTCTAGCAATTCTAACTACTTTAGGATTTGCTTACGCACAAACTACTGCAACAAATTTTACA
>CATEYX010000016.1 GCA_949511925.1 Cryomorphaceae bacterium
TCTTACAATTCTAAAGCAGGTTTTGATACTTTTACACACTACAAAAGCATTTTACACAAAACCACTTGGCTAGAACCTAATATAAAATACACTCCATTTACAGAAATTAAAATGAGAATTCTGAAATTCATTTTAGAGTAAAGCTTTTACTATCTTTACAACATGAATTTTACGACATTTAAGTTCGGAAACGAACTTCAAGAAGGGCTTGACATGATGGGATTTGAAAAAGCAACACCTGTACAAGAACAAGCAATACCTATAATACAAAACGGAAAAGATTTAATTGCTTGTGCACAAACAGGAACTGGAAAAACAGCTGCTTTTGTTTTACCTATTCTAGATAAACTCACAAAAGTAAAGCAAACAAATAAAGTAAAAGCAATTATTGTTGCGCCTACTAGAGAGCTAGCAAAGCAAATTGACATGCAAATTGAAGGATTTTCTTACTTTACAAACTCATCCTCCTACCCAATTTATGGAGGAGGGACAGGAACAGAATTTGAAAATCAGAAACAAGCATTAGTAAATGGAACAGATATTATAATTTGTACTCCAGGAAGGCTAATGGCTCACTTAAAATTTAATTATTTTGATACTTCAGGAGTAGAACACTTCATCCTTGATGAAGCTGACAGAATGTTGGATATGGGTTTTTATGATGATATAATGACCATTGCAAAAAGATTGCCTGAAAAAAGACAGAACTTGTTATTTTCAGCAACTATGCCACCAAAAATCAGGACTCTTGCAAATACCTTACTAAAAGAACCTGAAAGTATAAGTTTAGCGATATCAAAACCAGCGGCTGGAATTACGCAATCTGCATACATGGTGAATGATAACCAAAAAGTAAAATTAGTAAGAGAGATACTTAGAGAAAAAGGAAAAGACTTAAGTCACGTTCTGATTTTCGCTTCTAGTATAAAAAGTGTAAAAGAGATTAAACAAACCCTTAACAAAGCAGGAATGCGTGCAAGTGATATGCACTCAGGATTGGATCAGCACCAAAGAGAAGACACTATCCGTGACTTTAAGAATAGAAAAATTAGAATTTTAGTAGCTACTGATATCTTGTCAAGAGGGATTGACATTAAGGAAATTGGATTAGTAATTAACTATGAAGTCCCTCATGATGCAGAGGATTATGTACATAGAATTGGGCGTACTGCCAGAGCAGATAGAACGGGAGAAGCTATTACTTTCATTAACCAAAGACAAATCAGAAACTTTTTGGATATTGAAAAACTAATTGAAAAAGAAGTGCCAAAATTGGATTTACCAAAAGGATTTGAGGCAGGACCAGAATATAAAATAGCAACTAGAAACAAGAATAAAAAACATTGGAATAACAAAAAGAATTTTAAGAGGCCAGAGCATAAAACTAACGCTCCAAAATAGGAGCATGATGTCCTTTTATTCTAGCATCAATAATTGGAATAGAACACGAAAAGTGTTTGTTTTTATGTTCTGTATTTAAACCATAAATATCGTTTGCTGGGTTGGAACGCGTAAAGGTAACCCACAACCAATTAGAGAAATTTTCAGATGTAAATGTGGCATTATCCACTAAAGTAATCAATGCTATTCCTTCTAAATTCTGTTTTTCCAAACTAATAATTAACTCTTTAATTTCTCCTTTCCCTTCAAGCACTAAGTTTCCATTACTTACTAATTTTGAATTTGAGAATCCTGCAGATAATTCTATAATTGGTACGCTTTCTGCTAATGTTATTTTGATTTCACCGGCTGCTGCAATTACAACTTTCGAACCTTCATTCAGCCCATCTCCACTATAGTCCAAAGTATCAATAGTAGTTTTAGTCTGAAAATGCAAATCCCTTTGCCAATTTACTCTTTCTAGAAAATGTGTAAAATATGCCTTTTCATCATTTACATCAGGTGCATTTTCTTCATCACAAATAAATAAATATTTCGCTAAGGACATTTGCCCTGTCCCCAGTATATGATTAGCAATAGTTAATAATTCTTGTGGTTTTTTGGTAGGATTGTAAGGAGTATATCTTTCAGACCCTACAGCCAATAATAAAGGATGAACTCCAGCCTCATCAACTGCATTAACAGCCTTCAGTCCCGGAATTTCTTTTTCAATTGCTTTTCCAGTAATTGAATGTATTAGAGCTCCAAACTGAGAATCTTCTTGAGGAGGTCGGCCTACAACTGTAAAAGGCCAAATGGCATTTTCTTTGGCATACACCTTTTTCACTTTCAAAACAGGAAAATCATGTGTTAAACTATAATAGCCCAAATGGTCCCCAAAAGGCCCTTCAGGCTTCACATCATTATGGTGTAACTCACCACAAATAACAAAATCAGCATCTGCTGAAATGGTATAGCCATCTTTTTTAGCATACCGAAAATTTCTCCCCCCTAATATTCCTGCAAATGCAATTTCTGACATTCCCTCTGGCAAAGGCATAACAGCAGCAAAAGTATGTGCAGGTGGTCCTCCTACAAAAATTGAAACCTTTAAAGGTTCACCTTTTTGATTAGCATTTTTCTGATGCACTCCAATACCTCTATGAATCTGGTAATGCATTCCTATTTCTTTATTGGGAATATAATCATTACCAGAAAGTTGAACTCTATACATTCCTAAATTAGAATTCATAATTCCAGGATTTTCAATATCTTCAGAATACACTTGGGGCAAAGTAATAAAAGCGCCTCCATCCTCCTTCCAACATTTTACTTGAGGAATATCTTCTATTTGTATTTCGTGAAAACTACTGGGAAACCTTACCTTTAGTGGAATAGCGTAAATAGCATGCAAAGCAGCATAAATAGCTTTAGCAGGATTCTTTAAAGCTACAGAAGGATCTGTTTTAAGGTCAATCAATTGTTTTACCTTGTCTATGGTATCACGAAACATAAACTTGCTTCTAGCTAAAGTTCCAAATAAATTGGAAGTCGCCCTAAATTTACTTCCCTTTATATTTTCAAAAAGAATTGCCTTACCTGCTTTTGCAAATTCATCCAATTGCACAGATGCCATTTCCAAATTAGGATCAATTTCTTTGGTGATTTTAAGGATTTCTCCTCTCTTATCAAGTTTTGAAATGCATTGCTGTAAGGATTTGTAAGCCATGCTCAAAAGTAAAAAAACTCAGCTAATAGCCGAGTTTTTTATTCTAATATCTGAACAGAAAATTATCTGTTTTCCATACTTACATAGCCTCTTTCTGTAGCACCAATATATACTTGTCTTGGCCTTCCAATTGGCTCATTATTCTCTCTCATTTCTTTCCATTGTGCTATCCAACCTGGCAATCTACCAATAGCAAACATTACCGTAAACATATCCGTAGGAATCCCTAAGGCTCTGTAAATAATTCCTGAGTAGAAATCAACATTAGGATATAATCCTCTTGCTTTAAAGTATTCATCTTCCAATGCCACCCTCTCCAATTTCATAGCGATATCCAATACAGGATCCTCAATCCCTAATTCATTTAACACATCATCAGCGGCCTTTTTAATAATGGTTGCTCTCGGATCAAAGTTTTTATATACCCTGTGTCCAAAGCCCATTAAACGGAATGGATCAGATTTATCTTTTGCTTTAGCAACATACTTATCTACATCTCCACCATCTGCTTTAATTTCCTCAAGCATCTCAATTACAGCTTGATTAGCTCCACCATGCAATGGACCCCAAAGTGCGGCAATTCCAGCAGAAACAGATGCATATAAACTTGCATGAGAAGAACCTACAATTCTTACTGTTGAAGCTGAACAATTTTGCTCATGATCAGCATGTAAAATTAATAATTTATCAAGCGCTTTTGAAACAATAGGATTGATCTCAGTATCCTGAGTAGGCAATCCAAACATCATGTGTAAGAAATTTGAAGTATAATTTAACTTATTTTTAGGATACATAATTGGCTGACGCATTCTGTTCTTAAAACTCCAAGCAGCCAAGGTTGGAAGCTTAGCAATAAAACGAATAATCGTACCATTAATGTGCTCTTTCGATCGGTTAGGATCTAAAGATTTTGGATAAAAAGCAGTTAAAGCTGAAACTAAGGAAGAAAGAACTCCCATTGGGTGTGCCTTAGAAGGATAACCATCTAAGATTGATTTTACATCTTCATGAACTAATGAATGCTCTGAAATATCTTTAGTGAACTTATCTAACTCAGTTTTATTTGGTAATTCACCATAAATTAGCAAGAATGACACTTCTAAGAAAGAAGATTTTTCGGCTAACTCTTCAATAGAATAACCTCTATATCTTAAAATCCCTTCTTCTCCGTTTAAGAAAGTAATTGCACTTTCAGTAGAACCGGTATTTTTAAATCCTCTATCTAAAGTAATTAGTCCCGATTGCCCTCTTAATTTACTTATATCAAGTGCATTTTCATTTTCTGTTCCAGTAACAACTGGAATTTCATATACTTCCCCTTCATAATGTAATTCTGCTTTCTTTCCCATTTCCTCTTTTTTATTTAATCCTGCTAATATAATTGTTTATTTTTTAATAAACTTAAAATCTTTTCCTTTATAAATTGCTTGATCTCCCAACATTTCCTCAATCCTTAATAGTTGATTGTATTTAGCCATTCTATCAGAACGAGAAGCAGAACCAGTTTTAATCTGACCACAATTTAAAGCTACTGCTAAGTCAGCAATAGTAGTATCTTCAGTTTCACCTGACCTGTGACTCATCACAGAAGTATAAGAAGACTTTTGTGCCATTTGTACCGCATTAATCGTTTCCGTTAAAGTTCCAATTTGGTTTACCTTAATCAAAATAGAGTTGGCAATATTATTTTCAATTCCTCTAGCTAGACGATCCACATTTGTTACAAACAAATCATCACCAACTAACTGAACTTTATCTCCAATTTTATCCGTTAAACTTTTCCATCCCTCCCAATCATCTTCATCTAAACCATCCTCAATAGATAAAATTGGATATTTTTCTGACCAGTCTGCCCAAAAATTCACCATTTCTTCTGGGGTTAACTTCTCTCCTGTCAACTGATGAAAATGATATACATTTTCATCAGCATTATAAAATTCTGATGCTGCAGCATCTATAGCAATATACATATCTAATCCAGGCGTATATCCTGCAGATTCAATTGCTTTTAATACAACTTGAATTGCCTCTTCATTAGAACCTAAGTTTGGTGCAAAACCACCTTCATCCCCTACATTTGTTGAATGTCCTTGAGCTTGTAATTCCGCTTTTAAATGATGAAATACTTCTGTACCCATTTGCAAAGCTTCAGCAAATGAAGTAGCACCAACTGGCATTACCATAAATTCCTGAAAGTCGATACTATTATCAGCATGCGAACCACCATTTAAGATATTCATCATTGGAATAGGTAACTCTCGTGCACTCACCCCTCCAATATAATTATAAAGAGTTTGTCCGCTTTCCTCAGCAGCAGCTTTGGCACAGGCCAAAGAAACAGCTAGCATAGCATTCGCTCCTAAATTCGCTTTATTTAGTGTACCATCCAAATCAATCATTTTCTGATCAATCAACGCTTGTTGAGAAACATAAACACCTTTTAATTCTTCATTAATAGCTGTTTTAATATTTTGCACTGCTTTTAAAACACCCAACCCTAAATAAGTTCCTTTATCGCCATCTCTTAACTCAACAGCTTCATGTTTACCTGTTGAAGCTCCTGAAGGTACAGCTGCCCTCCCCATCACTCCATTTTCAGTTAACACCTCTGCTTCAATAGTTGGATTCCCTCTAGAATCTAAGATTTGACGAGCATGTATATCTACTATTCTTCCCATTCTATTTAGTTTTTATAGCTTTTAATATTAGTTACAAATTCATCAAATAAGTATCTTGAATCATGAGGCCCTGGTGATGATTCTGGGTGATACTGTACTGAAAAACAATTCTTATTTTTAAATTTAATTCCCTCAATAGTATCATCATTTAAGTTAATATGAGTTATCTCAATATTAGGGTTATTCTTTATATCCTCTTCTGAAATTCCAAAACCATGGTTCTGTGAAGTAACCTCTGCTTTTTTAGTACTTAAATTTAACACAGGATGATTTATCCCTCTATGTCCGTTGTGCATTTTGTATGTAGCTATTCCTTCTGAAAGTGCTAAAGCCTGATGTCCTAAACAAATTCCAAATACAGATTTCCCATCAGCTGTTATTTTTCTAACTTCTTCAATTACACTTGGCATTGCTGAAGGATCTCCAGGCCCATTTGACAAAAAGAAACCATCAGGATTCCAAGCATTCATTTCTTCATATGAAGTATGCATTGGAAAAACCTGTAGATAACAATCTCTATCAGACAAACAAGTTAAGATATTACGCTTAACTCCCAAATCCAAGACAGCAACTTTAATAGCTGCATTTTCATCACCTACAAAATAAGGCGTTTTCGTACAAACTGAAGATGATAATTCTAATCCTACCATAGAAGGTACTTTAGCCAATAATGATGCTAATTCATCGATATCAGTAGTTCCAGTAGATACAATTGCATTCATGGCTCCTTTATCACGGATATGTCTTACAACAGCTCTAGTGTCAACATCAGTGATTACAACCTTATTTTGCTTTATAAAATAATCTTGTAAGTCACCATCACCACCATGACGAGAAAAACCAGTATTGAAATTCTTACAGATCAATCCTGCAATTTTCATGTCTGATGATTCTGCTTCATTATTATGAACTCCATAATTACCAATATGAGCATTTGTAGTGATCATTAACTGTCCAAAATAAGAAGGATCAGTGAATACCTCTTGATAGCCAGTCATACCTGTATTAAAACATAATTCACCAGTAGCAACACCGTCAATACCAACAGCCTTTCCGTGAAAAATTGTACCATCTGCTAATAATAAAACTGCAGGTTTTTTCTTATTGTATTTCATCCTCAAATTTATTTATAAAAAAAGGATAAAACCTAAGCTTTACCCTTTTTTAAAATATTAAAAAGAAGTTATTTACTACTCTCCTTTTTCTTCTTTTTCTTCAGAGTTATTAGTCTTTTCTTTAGTTTCTGTTACTACAGGAGTTTCTTCAACTACTGGAGCATCTTCAACAACAACTGCTTCTTCAACAGCATGAGCAACATCCTCAACTTTCTTAGATTTAGCTCTTCTTGCTTTTTTACGCTTAGGCTTATCAGTAGTATACTCTTCATTATAGTCAACCAACTCAATAAATGCCATTTGTGCATTATCTCCCAAACGGTTGCTTAATTTTAAGATTCTAGTGTATCCTCCTGGTCTGTCAGCAATTTTAGTAGCAACATCACTGAATAGCTCAGTAATTGCTTGCTTTTGCTTCAAGTATGAAAATACAGTTCTTCTTGAATGTGTAGTGTCGTCTTTTGATTTTGTAATCAAAGGTTCAACATATACTCTTAATGCTTTTGCTTTCGCTAAAGTAGTTTTAATTCTTTTGTGTTCAATTAATGAACATGCCATATTAGCAAGCATTGCCTTTCTATGAGCAGCTTTTCTACTTAAATGGTTAAATTTCTTTCCGTGTCTCATTTTTCTTATTCGTTATCTAAATTATACTTCTCAGTGTCAAAACCGAAAGTCAATCCCTTTTCCTCTATTAAATCTTCTAATTCTGAAAGTGATTTCTTACCAAAATTTCTGAATTTTAACATATCAGATTTTTTGAAAGAAACTAATTCACCTAATGTAAATACTTCTGCAGTTTTTAAGCAGTTTAATGCTCTAACTGATAAACCAAACTCAGTAAGTTCAGTTTTTAATAACTGACGCATGTGTAAAGTATCCTCATCAAATTCTTCCACGATATCTTCTTCTAAACTGATTTTTTCGTCAGAGAATAACATAAAGTGTTGGATTAAGATTTTAGACGCTTCAGTCAAAGCTTGTTTTGGTTCAATTGAACCGTCAGTAGTAATATTTAAGTTTAACTTTTCAAAATCAGTTTTTTGACCAACTCTGTAATCCTCAATATTATAATTTACATTTTTGATTGGAGTAAAGATAGAATCAATAGCAATTGTTCCTATTGGAGCATCTTCTATTTCATTCGCTTCAGCTGGTACATATCCTCTACCCTTAGCAATAGTAAATTGCATTTCAAATGTTACTTTCTTATCCAATTCACAAATAACCTGCTCTGGATTTAATACTTGAAAGTTAGATAAACTACTTGCCAAATTAGCAGCAGTAATTACATCCGTTTTGCTAACTTTTAAAGTTGCAACTTCTGACTCAACAGTTTCAATTTGTTGCTTAAATCTTACTTGCTTAAGGTTCAAGATAATTTCAGTAATATCTTGTACAACACCTTGAATAGTAGAAAATTCATGATCAACTCCTGTGATTTTGATTGATGTAATAGCATATCCTTCTAAAGAAGATAATAAAACTCTTCTTAAAGCATTACCTACAGTTAAACCATAACCTGGCTCTAACGGACGAAACTCAAAGTCTCCTTGGTTAGCAGCTTCATTAATCATTACTACCTCATCTGGCTTTTGAAAATCTAAGATTTGCATGTTTTTTATTTTTTAATATTCTTATTTAGAGTATAATTCTACAATTAACTGCTCCTTAATGTTTTCAGGAATCTGAATTCTTTCAGGTGCAGAAACTACTTTACCTAATTGAGTTTCTCCATTCCATTGTAACCATTCTGATTCATTAGAGCTAGAAGTAATTGAATTAGTGATTGTTTCTAAAGATTTTGAACGTGCACGTACTGAAACAACATCACCTACTTTTAAAGCATATGAAGGAATGTTTACATTTTCACCATTCACAGTAATATGTTTGTGAGTAACTAACTGACGAGCTCCTCTTCTTGTTGGTGCAATACCTAAACGGTACACAACATTATCCAAACGTAATTCACACATTTGTAATAAATTTTCACCAGTAACTCCTTTTCTTCTAAGTGCTTCCTTAAATAAATTAGAAAATTGTTTCTCTAAAATACCATAAGTAAACTTAGCTTTTTGTTTTTCCATTAATTGCACACCATATTCGGATTGTTTACCTCTCCTTCTTTGGTTACCGTGCTGTCCTGGTCCGTAAGCTTTTTTAGCTAATGCTTTATCTGGTCCAAA
>CATEYX010000017.1 GCA_949511925.1 Cryomorphaceae bacterium
ACTGCTTTTGATGGTAACTGGGAAGCAATGAGTGGAGATATTGCTTTTGAAAAAGAAATTCAAAGAACTATTTCTGTTGACATCAGATATACAATGTTCATTATTGACAAGTTTGCTGGAGCAACTCATTTAATTAATGAGATGACTATGGCGCCTAAGCATGCTGAAAAAATGACGGAAGAAGAATTAGCTGCTTCAGCTATGGAAACTTCTTTAGAAGACCCTAATACTATAGTTAAAGAATTAGAGCTGAAAGAATACCTAGGGACTCAATTGCCAGTATTCGATATGCATTCATTTGGCTCTGCTTTTGATATGGCTGTTGAACAATACGGCTCAAGTAAAGAACAAAGATTCTGGTGGCACGGAAATGTATACACAACTGAGAAAAGATAAGCTGCCTCACATATAAAAAAGAAACCCTACCAATTTGGTGGGGTTTTTTGCATTTACAAAAAAATTATTAAAAATATTTTAGCTTTTATAACAGGAGTGTTATTAGAAATGATAGTCAATATGGGACTCATTATCTTAGGCAGCAATCTTATTCCTGTATCTGAAGGGTTTGACTCTATGAATGCCATAAACTGGGAACTAACTAATTTTATCTTTCCTTTTTTAACCCATGCTTTAGGAACATTAGTAGGGGCTTTTTAAGCTGCTAAAATTGCTAACTCATATCAATTGCCATTAGCAATGAGTATTGGTGTATTTTTCTTAATTGGAGGAGTTACAATGGGATATCTAGGATGGATAATTGCGAAAAAAGTTTAGTAAGCTCTTGCGTTATTCCCTTCAATATAATTCATGAAAGCTTTGTTTACTACCTTCACCCCACCTGGAGTTGGGTAATTTCCTGTAAAATACCAATCCCCTTTGTGGTCAGGACAAGATGCGTGTAAATCAGAAATAGATTGATAAATTATCTCCACCTTAGCTCTTGTCCCTTTAGGAATCAACAATTCACTAATTTTAACAGAAATTTGCTCTGCAGTAAAAGGCTTGTATATTTCTTGAATATAATTTACCATTTCCTCTTTTGATAAATGTGCTTGTGCTTTACATTTATCATATACAGTTGTAAGAATGTGTTCTTGTTTGGTATCTTTCAATAATTCAACAGCTGCATTAAAGGCAATAAAATCACCCATTTTTGCCATATCAATACCATAACAATCAGGATATCGAATCTGTGGTGCTGATGAAACAACAATAATTTTCTTAGGACCTAATCTGTCTAATATCCTAAGTATAGATTGCTTTAGAGTTGTTCCTCTTACAATACTATCATCAATCATTACTAGATTGTCAGTAGGCTTTACGGTTCCATAAGTAATATCATAAACATGAGCTACTAAATCATCCCTGCTATCATCAGAAGCAATGAAGGTTCTTAGCTTAGCATCTTTAATTGCAATCTTTTCAGCTCTTGGAGAAATCTTCATAATTTTCGCAATTTCATCATGACAAGGATTATTTCCTAATTCCTGAATCTTTTTGGTTTTCACTTTATTTAAATAAGCATGACAGCCTTTTAATAATCCAAAGTACGAAACCTCAGCAGTATTTGGAATATAAGAAAATACCGTGTTTTTTACATCATTATCAATTGACTCTAATACTTTTGGAAAAATACGCCTACCAAGTTCTAGCCTTTCTTTATAAATACCCGCATCATTTCCTCTTGAAAAATAAATACGCTCAAACGAACATGATTTTCTTTCTAATGGTTCTCTTACTTGTTTTTCTTCAACCCTTCCATCTTTTTTAATGATAAGGGCATGACCTGCTTTTATCTCTTTAACATCTTCAATATTTACATCAAATGAGGTTTGTATCACAGATCTTTCAGAAGCAACTACAACAATTTCATCATCTTTATAGTAATATGCAGGTCGTATTGCGTTTGGATCCCTCAAAGCAAAAGCGTCACCATGTCCCATTAATCCACACATAACATAACCTCCATCCCAATATTTTGCGGATTGAGTTAAAATATCTTGAACATCTAATTCATCTTCAATTACTTGGGTAATTTCTTTTTTACTGAATTTATCTTTGTGTTTGTAATAAATATCATCATTTGCTTCATCTAAGAAATGACCAATTTTCTCTAAAATAGTTACTGTGTCAGCTTTTTGTTTTGGATGTTGACCAAGGTCAACTAACTGCTGAAAAAGCTCATCAACGTTGGTCATATTAAAGTTTCCTGCCAAAACTAAGTTTCTAGTTTTCCAATTACTTTGCCTTAAAAATGGGTGACATTGTTCTATCGTGTTTCCCCCAAAAGTACCATAACGCAAGTGCCCTAAAAATAATTCACCTGTAAATGGCATATTTTCTTTCATCCACTTAGGATCTTTTAATTTTTCTGGATCATTCGCCTCTAACTCTACAAACCTTTTATTTACTTGCTTAAACACATCCTGAATAGGATTAGTGGCTACTGATCTTCTTCTGCTTATATATCTTTTACCAGGATCAACATTTAATTTTATATTGGCCAAACCAACGCCATCTTGTCCTCTATTGTGTTGTTTTTCCATCAATAAATACATCTTGTTTAAGCCATAAAGTAAACTACCATATTTTTCTTGGTAGTAGGCTAAGGGCTTAAGTAATCGGAGCATTGCTACTCCACATTCATGTTTTATTGAATCACTCATGGTCTTATTTTTAGGATTGCAAAACTACAGATTATTGTGCTAATATTTTCATTAATCCATTAATACCTGGGTTTGTAAAACTTACTCCATCAACCATTAAAGTTGGGATTACCCTTCTACCATTATTTATTTTCTCCACCAGATCTATAGCTTGCTGGTTATCAGTAATATCAATATATTCAAATTCAACTCCTTTTGAGTCTAAAAATCTTTTTGCAGTTACGCAATCTGAGCACCAATCGGCTCCAAACACTTTAATCTTCATTGTGGTAAAATTTATAAGTTATTTCGTTTTGTATAATTGTACATTCTTTGCAATGCGAAAGAAAGGTGAATTGATAATCAATCTCTATATCAAAAGCACTTTTATCTACTGTAAATATTCTATCGCATTCTAAATTTCCTTCTGGAGAAAATCTTTGAATACAATAATGGCTTTTTTCAGCAGAAATAAAAAACCAAGAACCAGAACCAACTGTACCACTTAGCCATTGTGCTTTCTCAGGAATATTAATATTTCTTTTAGATTTCATAATTATATTCTTTCAATACTACTAAAATATGCTTTTATATAGCTTTTATTTATTTGCCTATACTTTTTCATACTCACAACATGATAATTAGAATTTGCTATGCTAACATTCCGTTTAGGAGACGGAAATAAACAAAAAGGATATTTTAATCTTAATGTTGTAAGCCAATGTGGTTGTGAAGCGAGCATGATTGTAGTAACAAATCTTGAACAATTTGTCCCTTTCAGGACTACTGGGCCATATGAAATTAACCCCATATTTTGTATTTCTTTTGCTTTTTCATAAGCTTTATTGAAATCAATATTATTTAAAATTGAAGCATATACACTTCCGTGCCCGTGCGTAGCCTTTAAATTAGATATTTCTAATAATATCTCCTTTATATTAACAATTGAATTTCCTGAAATTATAGGTCTAGATTTTAGAGAGATATCAGGATCTGTTTCTAAGTCTCTTGTTCTTCCAAATCCAAATGGACTATGATATCTGCCAAAATCAAAATAGTTTAGTTGATTACTAGTTGAATTTACTAAAATCAAAGCTGAATGCCCTACTCTATATTGTCCGTTAGTCGAAAGAACTTTATCATACCAGCCACCTGCTGCTGCTACCATACCCTCAGGCCAGGCAAGTACAATTATAAAGTCTTTTTGCATTTTGTAAACATAAATAATTTTAACTTATTTACGTTCTTTTTATTATATCCGTATTTTGACTGACAAAACCCTCTAATACTTTAAAGAAATTAAGAATATTTTCATTTGTGTTTTCTCCATTAATAGTAACTAGCCTTACAAATCCTTGCTTAAGGAAATAACCAAAACCTATCATTAACTTATTGTGCTGATATAATTTAGTACACAAATCTTCTGGATCAAAGTCTTTGTAATTAAAGCAAATTGAAAGAGAATTATCAAAACTATACAAAGTATAATCTTCATTATCTTTTACATAATTTCTTGCTGTATTTGCCAATTGGAATTCGTGTTCAACAATCTTACCAATACCATTAGTACCTATTGCCTTCCAAAGTGTCCAAAACTTTAAAGCATTGTTTCTTCTTCCACACTCAAAAGAAGTTTGTCCCAAATTATAATTTTCATCATCAGTTTGGTAAAGATAAGTAGCATCATTATTAAATGAATTATATAGGTCTCTGTTATCTTTTACCACTATTACTGAAGTGCTCAATGGCGCTCCTAAAGTTTTATGGGCATTAAAGCAGAAAGAATCTGTAAGCTCAATACCTTTTACTAAATGATTGTATTTATCAGTAAAAATAACTGTACCTCCAAATGCTCCATCAACATGTAGCCAGATATTATGTTCTTTACAGATAGGAGATAATTCTGCTAAATTGTCAAACGCACATAAAACAGTAGTCCCTGCCGTTGCATTCAAATAAAAAGGTACAAATCCATTCGCAATATCATTTTCTAATTGTTTCTTAAAGTCTAATATATCAATTTGTCCAACTTTATTTGATTTAATATAGCGAATATTATCTCTTCCTATTCCTGCAAATGCAGTATTTTTTGACAGAGAATAGTGAGAATTTTCCGAAGTATATGCAAGCAGTTTACCCTGCATTCCTTTATTTTTAATTTCTACATCCTTTTTATCTCTTGCCATAACTAAGGACATAAAATTAGCCATTGAACCTCCTGTTGGAAAAGTTCCTCCACAACCTTCAGGATATCCAATCAACTTATTTACTTGTTTAATTATTTCCTTTTCCACCGCTACCTGGGGTCCTGCAATTTTATAAGTTGCCATACTATTATTAAGCATAACAGCCAATAAATCACCTAAAATTGCTTTACTATGCCTACCTCCAAACAACTGATTAAAAAACAATTTTGAAGATGATTTTGGTGTGCTCAATACTAATTTTTTCAACTCTTTCTTAAAATCTTCAGCAATAGCAGGACTTGATTTTAATTCCAAATCAAATTTTGAATTTAATTCTGAAGTTGGAATTGCCTTTGCAATAGGATTTGCTAATTCATCATTAATTAAATCGTTAATTAATTCATTAAAAAATTGTAAATCTTGTTTTATATCGTTTTGCATCAAAGTATATTATATGATTTGCAAAAGTAAAAAAAATGCTCTCTTAAGCGCTTGTCATTACTCCTTAAGTTTGAACACATAAGATAATAAGCTAACACTACTAGAAAAAAACAGTTTTTTTCTGTATTTTTGTAGAATGAATAAACTGATTTATACATTTTTAATTATTATTATTTCCTTGTTTACTACAAATGGACAAATTGTAATTAATGAATATTCCGCTGCAAACTACAATACTTCTACTGATAATTATGGTGAATTTGAAGATTGGGTAGAATTATATAATCCTACTGCAGCAGCTATCGATATTAATGGTTGGGCGCTTACTGATAAGCCCTCTAATGCTACAAAATGGTTATTTCCATCTTCATTTATTTTACCAGCAAATGGTGTAGCGATAATTTATTGTTCAGGTAGAAATGAATTGATTGGGGCAAATGCTCACACCAATTTTAAGATCACTCAAACAAAGGGAAGTGAAGTATTTATGCTTTCTGATGCTAGTGGTGTTTTCCAAGATTCCATTCGAGTATTGCCAAATCAAAAATCACATACCAGGGGGAGAGAAGCGGATGGATCAGCAGTTTGGAGTGTTTTTACTTCAGGCACACCCAACGCAAGTAATGTTGGAGCTTTGCAGGAATATACTACAACTCCGATATTCTCTCAAACAGGAGGATATAATGCCGGGGCTGTAAATCTGACTCTTAGCTCTCCTGATTCTAATACAACTATTTATTATACTACAAATGGAGATGAACCAAATAATACATCAACGCAATATACAGGAATAGCAATAAATATTACGACAACATCAGTTGTGAAAGCTATTTCATATAGCTCAAATGCTAATATTCCTTCTAGTTTTATCGATTTTCATACTTTCTTTATTAATGATATTCACACAATTCCTATTCTTTCAGTCTCTGGTACTCAAGTAGATGATTTACTAAGTGGATTTCCGTTTTCTAATTTGGAGCCTGAAGGTACTATAGAATGGTTTGATGAAAATGGTATATTGCTTGACAAAGGAACGGGTGAATACAATAAACATGGAAATGATTCTTGGGCTTATAATCAAAGAGGATTTGATTATGTAATGCGTGACCAATTTGGTTATAATTATGCTTTACAAGACAAAATTTTTGCAACTAAAAGTAGGGATAAATTCCAAAGAGTTATTGTAAAAGCTGCTGCAAATGACAATTATCCATTTTCTTATGGAGGCTCAGGGGCACATATTAGAGACGCCTATGTTCATCATCTTTCACAAATTGCTGATTTAAGATTAGACGAAAGATCAACATCATCTTGTATTTTGTATAGAAATGGTGAATATTGGGGGGTTTATGAAATGAGAGAAAAGGTAGATGATCATGATTTTACTGATTATTATTATGATCAAAACAAAAATAACTTACAATATTTAAAAACTTGGGGAGGTACTTGGACAGAATATGGAGCCCCACAAGCACAGCCTGATTGGAATAATTTTGTAAATTTTGTTGCTACAAACCCAATGGTTAATCAAGCAAATTATAATCAAGCCAAAAGCGAATACAATACGGGAAGTTTAATTGATTATTTTCTTTTAAATGCATATGTAGTTTGTCAAGATTGGTTAAATTGGAATACAGCTTGGTGGAGAGGAATGGATCCTAATGGAGAAAAAAAGAAGTGGAGATACACGCTTTGGGACATGGACAACACATTTGATCATGGAACAAACTATACAGGAATACCAAGTTCAGACCCTAATGCATCCCCTTGTGACCCAAGTACTTTAGGTAATACTGGCGGACAAGGCCATGTTCCAATTTGGAATGAAATGCTTACCAATCAGGAATTTCATGATGAATACCTTAATCGCTGGCAAGATCTAGCAAACGGTCCTTTATCCTGCACATTTATGGTTCATTTACTAGATAGTATGATTGCTGTAATAGATCCTGAAATGCCAAGGCAAATTGCAACTTGGGGGGGTACATATGCTGGTTGGCAAAGCAATGTAACTACTTTAAGAAATTTTATTTTAGCTAGATGTGATAGTATGAATTCTGGGTTTGTTAATTGTGATACAGCAATCACAGGCCCATATGATGTTACTATTGAAATTGTTGGGATAGGAGAAGTTGAAATGAGTAATGGAAATATCATTAATAATTTAAACACACCTTGGACTGACCAAAGATTTGGGGGTATTTTATTACCTTTTGAAGTGAAAAGTGGATCTTTTGATCATTGGGAAGTAATATCAACAAACACCTATATATACGACCCTATTGTTGATACTTTAGTATTAGATTTAAAAGGGGATGCAATTGTTCGAGCCTACTTTATCCCTACAAAAAACATAACTTACAATGTAATTCCTGTAGGAACAGCTACAACAATCACTGTTGATGGTGTGCTAATAAATACCTTTCCGACAACAATAAATTATATTCTAGATGACACAGTAAATATATCACCAAATATTGACCCTCTATATGGCTTTAATACTTGGGGTTCTGACAGTGTTTTACTTATGCCTATAGCGTCAAATATGACTGATTCATTTTACGCTTCTAACAATGATAATGTAACTTTATACATTTACAAAAAACCAACTATTATATATGATGTAGAACCGCCAGGAACTACAACATCTATTAATATCAATGGAAATATTGTTTCCGTTTTTCCATATTCTGAAACAGTATTTATTGATGATTTAAATACTATTGACCCAAATATTGACCCTCAATTTGTATTTAATTCTTGGGAAACTGACAGCAACACCTTATTAAATGTAGGAGCTCTCAATTCTTTTTATGGAGAGTTTAATGACTCGGTTATTTTGCATATTTATAAAATGAGTGCATTTATAGATGGAAATGATACTGTTTGTGATAATGCTAAAATAAGCGCTCAGGTAAAAGTTTATTTTAACAGTGCAATTGCCCCTTTCACATTTTCTTATTCAATAAATGGTTCAATACAACCCTCAATTACTACTTCAAATAATCCGTATGTTATTAATACCAATGAAGGGGGGAATTATATCTTAACTGATTTTTCTGATGCTAATTCTGATGGGGCAATTAATGGTTCTGCAATGGTTACTATTTTAGAATCTCCTATTGCCAATTTCGATCCTCAACCCGACAGTATGACAATTATTTACACAACTACACAGTTAGTAGATAAATCAGAAGGAAATGTAATTAGTTGGCAGTGGGATTTTGGCGATAATTCTTTGCAGGATTTTACTGAAAATCCTTATCATACTTTTAAAGATACAATAGGAATTTATCAGGTCAGTCTAATTATTCAGGATAATAACGGGTGTGTTGATACTGCATATAAGCAGGTTCAAATTACGGATGATTTTTGGATGTATATTCCTAATTCATTTACTCCTGATTTAGATGGAATAAATGACAGATTTTGTATTTCCTATAATGGAGTAAGAGAAGGTACATTTACTTTTAATGTATATTCTCGCTTTAGTGAATTGGTTTATTCTACGAATAATATTCATGATTTAGATTGTGGAAATGGATGGGATGGGAAACATCAAATATCTGGTAAAGACTTGCCATTTGGGACTTATACTTACCAAATTTATTACCAAGATTTTGATGGATGGAAACATCAAGAAACATCAGCAGTTATTATTATTCGTTAATTAAATTCAACTCATTTTTTTAAGGCAAAATAGCATTGCTTATCTAAAATTCAAAAACTATATTTGCACTCATTATATTTAGCATAAAAAATGAGCAAGTTCAAGGAATACAAACAATTAAGTTTATCTAAAACCCATAAAGAAGTTTTAGAAAACTGGAGAAATAATGATGTTTTCAATCAAAGTATTGAAGGCCGAAAAGGAAATCCAACTTTTACTTTTTATGAAGGACCACCTTCAGCAAACGGAATGCCTGGTATTCACCATGTAATTGCGCGAACAATTAAAGATTTATTTTGTCGCTATAAAACCCTTAAAGGGTTTCAGGTAAATCGTAAAGCGGGTTGGGATACTCACGGATTACCAGTTGAGCTTGCTGTTGAAAAAGAATTAGGAATTACTAAAGAAGATATTGGCACAACAATATCCATTGAAGAGTACAATAAGGCTTGCCGTACCAATGTAATGAAGTACAAAGGAAGCTGGGAAGATATCACGGAGGAAATGGGATATTGGGTGGATATGAAGACGCCTTATGTTACTTATGACAACAAATATATTGAAAGCGTTTGGTGGTTATTGGGTCAGATGCACAAAAAAGAATTGCTTTATAAGGGGCACACAATTCAGCCTTTTTCTCCTAAAGCAGGGACAGGATTAAGTACACACGAGCTAAATCAGCCAGGTTGTTACCGAAATGTGAAAGACACCTCAGCAATCGCACAATTCAAAGTTATAAAAAATGAGAACTCTGATTTTCTTTTTAGCAAAACTAAGAATGATGTCTATTGTTTAGCATGGACAACGACACCCTGGACATTACCTTCCAATACCGCACTAGCAGTTGGTAAAAAAATTGATTATTTATTAGTAGAAACCTTAAATCAATATACTGGAAAAGCAATTACAGTTATTGTAGCAAAGGCGTTATCTTCTAGCTATTTTAAAGCAGAAAATGCTGAATTGGAATTTGCCGATTATGTAGTTGGAAAAAAGAATTTACCATTCAATATTTTAGCTGAATTAAAAGGAGATAAGTTAGAAGGTTTACGATACGAACAACTTTTACCTTACGTACAACCTGAAGATGGAGATGCTTTTAGAATTATTTTAGCTGATTTTGTTACTACTGAAGATGGAACAGGAATAGTGCATTTAGCACCAAGTTTTGGGGCTGATGACAACAGGGTTTGTAAACAAAACGGAATTGGAACCTTAACACTAGTCAATAAACAAGGTAAGTTTGTTGATACCGTTACTGATTTTGCAGGAATGTATGTGAAAGATGAATATTATACGGATGAAGATGAAAAACCAAAACTTTCTGCTGATGTACAAATTGTTATAAAGCTAAAAGAAGAAAACCTTTGTTTTAAGGCAGAGAAATACGAACATTCTTACCCACATTGTTGGCGTACTGACAAGCCAATTCTGTACTATCCTATGGACAGTTGGTTTGTAAAAACTACTGATTATAAAGACAGAATGTTGGAGCTTAATAAAACTATCAACTGGAAACCAAAATCAACAGGAGAAGGTCGTTTTGGGAAGTGGTTAGAAAATTTGGTGGACTGGAATTTATCTCGCTCACGTTTTTGGGGAATCCCAATTCCTATCTGGCGTACTGAAGATGGAGAAACAGAAATCTGTATTAGTTCGATAGAAGAATTAAAAACTGAAATTAAAAAATCAATTGCTGCTGGACTGATGAATACAAATCCTTTAGCTGATTTTGTTGCTGGGGATATGTCAGAAGAAAACTACACTTCTTTTGACTTGCACAGGCCCTATGTTGATAATATTATTCTTATTTCAAGGGATGGAAAACCAATGAAAAGAGAATTAGACTTAATTGATGTTTGGTTTGATTCAGGTTCAATGCCTTACGCTCAGCTGCATTACCCTTTTGAAAATAAAGAAATATTCGAAAAAAATTATCCTGCTGATTTTATTGCGGAGGGAGTTGATCAAACAAGAGGTTGGTTCTTTACTTTGCACGCAATTTCAACTATGTTGTTTGATTCTGTAGCCTATAAAAATGTTATCTCTAATGGGTTGGTTTTGGATAAAAACGGAAACAAAATGTCCAAACGATTAGGAAATGCTACCGATCCTTTTAAAACTATTGATAAATATGGTGCTGATGCGACAAGATGGTATATGATATCCAATGCACAACCTTGGGATAATTTAAAGTTTGACGAAAGTGGAATACAGGAAGTACAAAGAAAATTCTTTGGCACACTTTATAATACCTATTCTTTCTTTGCTCTTTACGCCAATATTGACAGATTCAATTATTCAGAGAATGAAGTTGCAGTTGAAAATAGAAGTGAAATTGACAGATGGATTCTTTCAGAATTAAATACTTTAATTAAAAAAGTTGAAGGAAATTATGAAGACTATGAACCAACAAAAGTTGCCCGTTTAATTCAGGACTTTGTAATGAACAAACTAAGCAACTGGCATGTTCGTTTAAGCAGAAGACGCTTCTGGAAGGGGGAATATAATACTGATAAAATTTCTGCTTACCAGACACTATACGATTGCTTAGAAAAGATTACACTACTGTCTGCTCCTATTGCTCCATTTTTTATGGATCGTTTATTTCAAGATTTAAATACTATTAGTAAAAAGCATTCTGTAGCATCAGTACATTTAGCTGATTTCCCAAAAGCTGACAATAGCATGATAGATCCTGATTTAGAAAGGAAAATGCAGCTCGCTCAGAATATCACTTCACTTGTTTTGTCTCTAAGAAAAAAGGAAATGATTCGAGTAAGACAGCCTTTACAAAAAATAATGATTCCTGTTTTAAATGCAAAAATGAAACGAGATATTGAAGCAATTTCTAGTATTGTATTAAGTGAAATTAATGTTAAAGAAATTGCCTACTTAACAGAAAATTCTGATGTTTTAACAAAGAAAATAAAACCTAATTTTAAAACTCTTGGGCCAAAGTTTGGTAAAGATATGAAGTTAATTTCTAGTGTTATTACACAGTTTACCTCCGATAATATTAAGCAAATAGAAAGGGAAGGTGTTTATAAAATAAATGAAACCATAACTATTGACTTAACAGATGTTGAAATAAGTTCGGCAGACATTCCTGGTTGCATTGTAGCTAATAATGATGGGGTAACTGTTGCATTAGACATTACACTTTCAGCTGATTTAAAGGAAGAAGGTTTGGCGAGAGAGTTTATAAATAGAGTGCAAAACCTAAGGAAAGATAATGGTTTTAAAGTTACTGACAAGGTTAATATCATAGTTGAAAACAATGAACAATTAAAATCTGCTATTCAAAATAATTTCGCTTATATTTGTGATGAAACTTTAGCAGATAAATTAGAATTTTCAAATAATATTGAAAGCGAGACTAATGAGATGGAATTAATAGATGGAATTACTGCAAAAGTGAGTATTAAAAAACACTAAAATTATGGCTGAAAAAACTACATATACGAAAGATGAGCTTGCAGAATTTAGACAATTAATTCTAGCTAAAATTGAAAGCGCTCAAGACGATTTAGATGTCCTAAGAGCTGCTACTGCTAATGATTCTGACAATGGAACAGAAGACACCTCCCCTACTTTTAAGCAATTTGAAGAAGGATCGTCTACGCTTTCAAAAGAAGAAAACATCAAACTAGCTGAAAGACAAGCAAAATTTATTAGGAGCTTAAATAATGCATTAATTCGTATTGAGAATAAAACTTACGGAATATGCAGAGTTACAGGCAAATTAATCGCGAAAGAAAGGTTAAAGCTTGTTCCACATGCAACGTTAAGTATTGAAGCTAAAAAAGCGCAATAAGTTACTTTGAAAAAAATATTTTTTACAGCATTTATTCTTATTTTAATTGACCAAAGCTTAAAGTTTTGGGTAAAAACTAATATGTTTTTAGGTCAGGAATTTCCAGTATATGACTGGTTTATAATTCACTTTACCGAAAATAATGGAATGGCTTTTGGTATGGAGTTTGGTGGATATACCGGCAAAAAAATACTTACTATATTTAGAATAGTTGTTGTTGGAATAGGAATAAAATATATATTTAATCTAACAAAAGCAGGATTTTCAAACGGTGCTTCAATTGCACTAGGATTCATTATTGGCGGTGCAATTGGTAATATTATTGACAGTTCATTCTATGGAATTATATTTAATGAAAGTTACAATAATGTCGCAAGCTTTATGCCTGATGGGGGAGGGTACTCTTCTTTACTTCACGGAAAAGTGGTTGATATGTTCTATTTTCCACTAATAAATAGTCATTTTCCTAATTGGTTGCCAATTTGGGGTGGTGAACACTTCATCTTCTTTCGTCCAGTATTTAATATTGCGGATGCTGGAATATCTATAGGAATATTTATGATCTTGTTTTTTTACAGAAAAGAATTTAATTAAGATTTCTTTAGTTTATCTCTTTGTATATCCCCATAAATATTTCCTTCTAAGACTATTTTCTCTGTGTGATTTTTGAAATATTTTTGATTTATTTTTCTTAAAACACCAAACATTAAAAATTCTAATTTACTTTTTAAAGGTATTTTTACTACTCCCCACTCTTCTGGAAATGTGTAATTATATTTTTTCAAAAATGGCCCAAAAACAGCAATAGATATCTCCTTAATATCATTCGTATAATAAGCTAATAAATCATTGTTTTTACCTGCTGTTTTGTTTGCAACCGGGAGTGGCCTTGGGTTGCTAACGCCTACCTTTTTAAGGGCTAACAAATAATCCTCTGCAATAGTTTCATACTTAATTACAAAGTCACAATCGTCAATTACTAAACCAGTAAGGTTATCGTATGGTTTTTGATGAAATTTTTTGAAATACTGCTGAAAGGAGGAATTATTATTCTTTATAAAATTAAATTTCTGTCTTTGCAGTTTTGATATATGCCCCCCATTTTCTGAAAAGAGTTCAGGGTTAGTAAAGTTTCCTTTTAAATTTGCCTTCATTTTTTCATATACTGTAACTGCAATTTCCATAGGATTTCTCAGCACTGCAAATACAAAATATTCTAACTCTTCTTTTGTCGCTACATTCTCAAACTCATGATACAAAGAATGTTTTCTTAAATAAGCCTCTCCATCATATTCTAAGTGTAATTCTTTTGAAATTGCAGAAGATGCTGAAAAAGGCAATCCAATAAATAGGAATTTATATTTATGACTAATAATCATTTATATATAGTTTTTCATTAACAAATATTCGGCAATTTGTACGGTATTAGTTGCTGCACCTTTTCTTAAATTATCCGCTACGACCCACATATTCAAAGTATTTTTTTGTGTAAAATCTCTTCTTATTCTTCCAACAAAAACTGCATCTTTTTTATAGGCCGTTATGGGCATTGGATACGTATTTTCTAAAGGGTTATCTACCACCTCAACTCCAGGCATATTGCTTAAAGCCAAACGCACTTCATCCAAATTAAAATCATTTTCAAATGTTACATTTACACTTTCGGAATGCCCACCAACAACAGGAACTCTAACAGCAGTAGCGGTAACATCAATTCCTCCATCTAATATCTTCTTAGTTTCGTTAGTCAACTTCATTTCCTCCTTGGTATAGCCATTTTCTTCAAATTCATCACAATGGGGTAATACATTCTGATAAATCGGGTGCGGATAAGCCATCTCTCCTACTACTGATTTTTCTTCATTTTCCAATTGCCTTACTGCCTTTACACCTGTACCACTAATGGATTGATAAGTTGAAACTACTACTCTCTTTACTTTAAATTTTTGGTGTAAAGGGGATAGTGCCATTACTAATTGTATGGTGGAACAGTTCGGATTTGAAATAATCATATCTTCTTTTGTAAGCTGATCACCATTTATTTCAGGAACAATTAATTTATGATTTTTATGCATCCTCCAAAAAGAAGAGTTATCAATTACCTTACACCCTTTTGTAACTAATTGGGGTGCCCATTTTTCAGAAACTTCTCCCCCAGCTGAAAACAAAGCTAAATCCATCTCTTTTGCTAACAAATCGTCAAGGGAGATAATTGTATGTGTTTTACCTAAATATGAAATAGTTTGCCCAAAAGATTTTTTGGAAGCAACAGGAATTAGCTCACTGATCGGAAAGTTTCTTTCTGCAAGTACGGCTAATATTTCTCGACCTACCATACCGGTTGCTCCTACTATTGCTAATTTCATTTGTAAATTCTATTTTTTAAAAGTCATATGAAAGGTTTAAGAAGCAGAACCTTTCGCATTTATTTTCTAAACCTCAAAAATACTATATTTACGGACTATGAGAAAATGCTTACTACTTTTTATCCTTGCTACATGTTCGCAAGTAGGATTCGCACAATTTACAGATGATTTTAGGGATGGAGATTTTACAAATAATCCCGTTTGGGAAGGAAATATCAATAATTTTGAAGGAGAAGTAGAATCTTATAAAAAAGTTGTTGCTTTGCATAACTAATGCCAGCCCCAAAACATATAGAAGAACTGCTAAAAAATATTCCTCAAAAAGCAGGGGTCTATCAATACTACGATAAAACTGACAAGCTACTGTATATCGGAAAAGCTAAAAACCTAAAGAAAAGGGTTTCTTCCTATTTCACTAAAAAACAAGAACACGGTAAAACTCGGGTATTAGTCAGTAAAATTCAGGATATAAAATATGTAGTAGTAAGCACTGAAATGGATGCCCTACTTTTGGAAAACAACCTGATAAAAAAACATCAACCGAAGTATAATGTTGCCCTTAAAGACGGAAAAACTTACCCTTGGATTTGTATAAAGAAAGAACCGTTTCCAAGGATCTTTCAAACTAGAAATGTAATAAAAGATGGCTCGGATTATTACGGGCCTTACACATCTGTTCGTTTGGTGAAAACACTTTTGGATTTCTTTCATCAGCTATATCCATTACGAAATTGTAGCCTGAATTTGACCAATAAAAATATTAAAGAAGAAAAATTCAAAGTGTGTTTGGAATACCACATGGGAAATTGCCTAGCTCCTTGCGAAAACAAACAAAGCGCTCAAGAATATCAGTTAGGAATTGAACATATCAAACAGATAATAAAAGGAGATATTAAATCAGTAATTCAGTATTTGGAAACTACTATGCTCAAGTTTTCGGACAAAATGGAATTTGAAAAAGCCCAATCAGTTAAAGATAAAATTGATTTATTGAGCAACTACCAAGCCAAATCAACCATTGTAAATCCTAAAATAAATAATGTTGATGTGTTTACTATCCTTAGCCATGAAACAACTGCATTTGTAAACTATCTAAAGATAAATTCGGGAGCAATTGTACAGGCACATACTTTGGAGCTGAATAAGAAATTAGAAGAAACGGAAGAAGAATTATTGCAGTTAGCAATTGTGGAACTTAGGCAAAGATTTAAGAGTACTTCAAATACAATTTACTGCTCTCATTCCTTGGAAAATGTTTGGGAGAACTTAAGTATTACAATACCTAAAATTGGAGATAAAAAGAAACTCATTGATTTGAGTTTGAGAAATGCAAAATATATGTTATTGGACCTACAAAAACGAAAAATAAATAACATTGAAAAGCAAGATAATAAGCGTGTTTTGGAGCAATTACAGAAGGATTTACACCTTGTAAATCGCCCAAGACATATTGAATGTTTTGATAACTCAAACATACAAGGCGCTTACCCTGTAGCGGCTTGTGTTGTATTTAAAAATGCAAAACCAAGCAAAAAGGATTATCGACATTTTAATATCAAAACTGTAATAGGCCCTGATGATTATGCAAGTATGGAGGAGGTTGTTTATAGAAGATACAAACGCCTATTGGATGAAGAGCAGCCCTTACCTGAATTGATTGTTGTTGATGGTGGAAAGGGGCAGCTTAGCTCGGCAGTAAAAAGTTTAGACAAATTAAAACTCAGAGGGAAAATAGCCATAATTGGAATTGCCAAACGTTTGGAAGAAATTTATTTTCCAGAAGATAGCGTCCCTTTATATTTGGACAAACGATCAGAAAGTTTAAAGCTAATACAGCAATTACGTGATGAAGCCCACCGCTTTGGCATTAACCACCACAGGAAGCAAAGAGGAAAAGATAGCCTTGGGACTTCACTCGATAAAATTGAAGGAATAGGCTCGAAAACAGTAGAGATGTTGATTACTCATTTTGGTTCAGTTAAAAAAGTAATGGAAGCTAAAAATGAAGAGTTAATAAAGCTGATTGGAAAAAGCAAGACAGAAAAAATTAAAAACTTCTAAAGAAAATCAAAAGGGCTTTTAATTTTTAATAATGTTGGCTGGATTTTCTTTTTTTGTTAATTTTTTTTTCTAATATTAGCCAAGAATACTTGATGAATACCAACCATGGATTTAAATCAGGCTTAGGTACTTTTCCTTTTCCTAGCCGTTTTATTTGTGATTCATACCATATTATATTCATTGCTCCATCAATCCCTTTTACTCCTGTCTTTTTAATTTTGGTATTGAAATTTATTCGGCTATTGTTAAATATTTCGTTTCCAATATTAGGATACACTGTAAAAGGTCGCGCAATTCCAATAATATCTAATTGATTAGAAGCTATAGCATCTTTCATAATTGAGGTTGTACGAAATCCGCCAGTTAACATTAAAGGAGTAGTTGTTATTTTGCTAGCTTTTTCAATGTAATCCATGAAATAAACTTCTCTTTTTATGGTGCTTTTTTTGCGTTTACCCATCATTGCTGGAGCCTCATAGGTACCTCCAGATATTTCAATTAAATCAATCCCTTCTTTTGAAAGAATTTTGACTACTTCCATTGATTCTTCTTCTGAAAATCCACCTTTTTGAAAGTCTGCAGAGTTTAATTTAATTCCAATTGGAAAACTTTTACCTACTCTGGCTCTAATTTTTCTATAGACTTCAATAACAAATCGGGCTCTGTTCACTAAACTCCCTCCCCATTTATCTGATCTTATATTCGAATATGGAGATAAGAATTGGCTAACCAAATAACCGTGCGCTCCGTGAATTTGAACTCCTGAAAAACCTGCATCCTTTAAGATGATAGCTGTATTACCAAACGCTTCAATAATAGCTAAAATCTGACTTTCATTTAATGCTATAGGTATTTTTTTTGATCCATCTTTTCTTCCTCCTGATTTTAGAGGTACAGCAGAAGGAGCTTTCAAATCTCTATTAATCGGTTCCATTGCTTGTCTGCCCGGATGATTTATTTGAGCCCATAAATGTGTGTCAGTGCCATTTACACTTTCTGCCCATTCTTTTAGTATTTCAAAGTTTTTTCTATTCTCAACAACGACATTTCTTGGCTCTCCAATCGCTTTTGAATCAATCATAATATTGCCGGTAATAAGCAATCCCGCACCACTTTGAGCCCATTTTTTATATACTTCTATCAGAAGAGGAGTAGGCTCATTATTTTTGTTTGATAAATTTTCACTCATTGCTGATTTAGCAATCCTATTCTTTAATGTTGAGCCATTGGGCAATATCATCTCTTCTTCTAATACAGTCATAATACTGATTGGTTACTAATATCTGTTTTGAAATTAAACATGGTATTTTCTTTTTTAATTTGGGTGCTTGCTCGTGCAAAACCAAACCATTTTGTTTTTTTTAAATTTATTATTCAATAAAAATATAACTAAATTAAAATTTTATTTAACTATAGCTCTTGATGGTCGATTAATTTATTGACACCAAAAAAATATAAGTATTTAACCCCATATAAAACAAAGCAGGCAAAGAAATCCAAATGCTATCTTTTAATTTTATTCTCACTATTAGACCAGATAGCATAAGTAATGTAAGACCTAAAGATGAAATCGTTAAAATTGGATTAAATTTAAGGCCTACTATTAAGCCAGCCGCTCCCATAAATTGTAATATTATTGTTAATAAACCAATTTTTTCTAATCCAAACCTTTTAAATTCTTTTTTCATATGCGGTGAGGTGAAGTAAGAGACAGCGTAAGCAAAAAAGGATAAACTTGATATTAAAATACATATTTTATCTATATTCATTTAGATTATTGAATTGATAATAGTGCTATAAAAGCACATAAAATTAAAAGAATAAGAGAGGGTATATGTTTAATAAAAGGATTTTTTATTTTAAAATGAAAATATTGAGCGCCTATCATTAATAGTCCCATAAGAACAGATGAAATAAGAACTAATGATGAATGCCAAATACCCACAATTAATAATGTAGCTAAAGATATTTTTGTTGCTCCAGTTAAATTTCGAATTAAGTCACTTAATGCGAATTGGCTAAATTCTTTAACGACATTGTGAAATCTAAAAATCCAAACATAAGTAACAGATATTGCTACAGTCATTTGTGCTAATTGTACTAAATTTTCCATTTTATTTAATTTTTTTATTTGTGTGGTTGTTCGTTTTTCGCTCTGTTTTTAAATGAGACCCAAAAATTGATTAAGTACAATGATACAAAAATTAATACATAACCATCCTGAAATTATTAGGTCATCATAGCTTAAATACCACTATGATTTATACACATATTTCCACGCGGCTAAAAGCGTATAATAATTCTTATTTCCTTTCTCCACTAAAGACTCTTAGTTCTAAAAGGCTACCTAATTTAAGTACCTCATTTTTTAGTTTTTGGTTGTGAGAAATTTAGCCTATTTTTGCACGCTATATTTCAAACACAAATCTTTAGAGAAAACACAAACATGGAGCAAGAAAAATTTTTAGAACAACATATATTTACAGGCTTAAAAAACCTTAATGACGGGTTTGGAAAGGATGAAATACAATTTTTTTCTGAAACAGATTTTGAAATTGTTCTTCAACGAGCTGAACATTTTGGACTCAGCATTTACAGTATTGAGCCTTGGATTAAAAGTGAAGTACTTGAAGCTACATCACATGAAGATCATAAAAAGAAAGCAACTGACCCAAAGTGGTATAAGAAGGAGTTTTTGACGCTTAAAACTAGTCATAGCGGTCTTTTTTATTCCGCAAAATATAAAGTTTCTAAAAAACTTTTAGCAAGATAGATTAGAATACACTTACTCTAATCTAGTGAAAAGAGTAGAGGTTGTAATCCTGCTACTCCTCATTTCCTCCTTTTTCCGCTTTCATTTGTGGGAAAAACAATACATCTTGTATAGAATTACTATTGGTCATAATCATACTTAATCTGTCAATTCCAATTCCTAAACCTGCAGTTGGTGGCATTCCGTATTCTATTGCTCTTAAGAAATCTTCATCCAATAACATCGCCTCATCATCTCCTCTTTTTCCTAATTCCAATTGTTCTTCAAACCTTTCTCTTTGGTCAATAGGGTCATTCAATTCTGAAAAGGCATTACAGATTTCTTTTCCATTACAAATCGCTTCAAATCGCTCTACTAAACCTGCATGTTCTCTATGTTTTTTTGCCAATGGCGACATCTCGACAGGATAGTCCGTAATGAAAGTAGGTTGTATTAATTGACCTTCACATTTTTCTCCAAAAATCTCATCAATTAATTTTCCTCTACCCATACTTTTATCTACCTCAACACCTAATTTTTTAGCCGTTTCAGCCATAGTAACCTCATCCATTTTCGAAATATCAATTCCTGTAAAATGCTCAATCGCCTCATACATAGTATAACGCTTCCAAGGTCTTTGGAAATTGATTAAATTATCACCAACCTGAATTTCTGTTTTTCCGTGTAAATCCATAGCAATTTTCTCCACCATTTCTTCAACTAATTCCATCATCCAGGCATAATCCTTGTAGGCAACATACAATTCCATTTGTGTAAATTCAGGATTGTGAAAACGACTCATTCCCTCATTCCTAAAATCTTTCGAAAATTCATATACCCCATCAAAACCACCTACAACCAATCTTTTTAAATACAATTCGTTTGCAATCCTAAGGTACAATTCCATGTCCAAAGTATTGTGATGCGTTTTAAACGGACGAGCAGCAGCCCCACCATAAAGCGGTTGTAAAATTGGCGTTTCCACTTCCAAATATTCTTTCTTATTCAAAAACTCACGCATGGAATTTGTCAGTTTTGTACGCTTAATAAAAGCATCTTTTACCTCTGGATTTACTACCAAATCCACATACCTCTGTCTGTATCTTTTTTCAGGATCAGTAAAGGCATCATGCACTGTTCCATCAGAATCCACCTTTGGTAAAGGTAATGGACGTAAGGATTTTGTAAGCACTTTTAGCTCTTTTACTTTTACTGATATCTCACCAACTTTAGTAATAAAAACAGTTCCTGTAACCCCTATAATATCACCAATATCCAATAGTTTTTTGAAAACTGTATTGTACATAGTTTTATCTTCCCCTTCACAAATTTCATCTCTATTTACATAAATCTGAATTTTTCCATCACTATCCTGCAACTCAGCAAAAGAGGCTTTACCCATAATTCTTCTGCTCATCAATCGCCCTGCAATCACTACATCTAACTCTTCTCCCTCCTTGTACTTTTCCTTAATCTGTTTGGATGTTATGTTTACATCAAATAGGTCAGCTGGATAAGGATCAACTCCTAAATCTCTTAATTTTTGTAAGGATTCTCTTCTAACTAATTCTTGCTCGGAAAGTACTCTTGTCATCTGTTAAATTTTTTGCAAAGATAGGAATTCTATTATCCTATTATTTCGTATTTTCGACTTCTTTTAATAAGCCAATTTTAATATCAAATTATAAAAATATTTAAGATGAAAATGAACGATTACATCAATGATTTTAGCAATCATTTAAGAGAAGCAATTGAGATTGCAAACAATACAAATTTAACTTCCTGCACTAAAGAAATCAGAAATATTTTGATTTGTGGTTTGGGTGGCTCTGGAATTGGAGGAACAATTGTAAGTGATATTATTTCGTCAAAAGTAAATATTCCTATAGCTGCAACAAAAGACTACAGTATTCCAAATTTTGTGAATGAACATACACTTGTTATTGCGAATTCCTACTCAGGAAATACAGAAGAAACTCTTTATGCTTTAGAAAAATGCCA
>CATEYX010000018.1 GCA_949511925.1 Cryomorphaceae bacterium
CAGATGTTACCCCTTCAATCTGAGAAAAGTATTCTTTTATAAGTTCTGTATTTAAGCTGTACTTTGCATTGGATTCTGAAGATTCTCTCCAAATAGACAATTCAATTTTACCTCTTTGTAATTTTTCAGAAAGTAATTTTCTTAGTCCTATTTCTTTATCTCTATAAATAGAAGACATCTTAACATTAGCGTCTATTTGTTTAGAATTAAGCGACCTTACTTCAATAGTAAAGTTAGCATTTGTTAGGTTTAATTCGGCTTTTCCATAGCCAGTCATTGATTGAATCATCAGAAAATATTTTTTGCAAATTTAAGAAAGTTTATTCTTCCTGTCCTTTAAGGGGCTAACACTTACTAAGTACACTCCAATAAAAATAATACTAGCCGAAATAAACCTAAAAAATGCTAACTTTACTATTGAAGTAAGGTCGCTTAATTCAAAACAAATAGATGCTAATGTAAGGATGTCTTCTATTTATAGAGATAAAGAAATAGGACTAAGAAAACTACTTTCTGAAAAATTACAAAGAGGAAAAATTGAATTATCTATTTGGAGAGAATCATCAGAGTCAAGTGGCAAATACACCTTAAATACGGAATTAATAAAAGAGTATCATCAACAAATACTAGAGCTTAGAAAGGAATTAGGAACAAATTATAATGCTTTGTGGTCATTTTATTACTCTGCCTTTAGCATGAAACCATCTGAGGCGGATATTATACCAACTTTATTGAAAATGCCTGAGATAATGATTAAGGGAGAAGATAAAACAGATGAAAATGAGTGGGAAGAAATAGCAAAAGGAATAGATATTGCCATTGGCAATATATTGCAATTTCGATTGGATGAAGGTGAAAAATTAGAGGCCGATATTACTGTAAGAATTAATAAATTATCTGCTTTATTGGTTGATATTTCCCCTTTTGCAAAATCAAGAATTGAAAAAGTAAAGAAAAGTTTAGCAGATAAATTAGCTGAGATTGACACTAAGAATATTGATGAAAATAGATTTGAGCAAGAGCTAATCTACTATTTAGAAAAACAAGATATTACTGAAGAGCAGGTGCGCTTAGACGCTCATCTTTTGTATTTTATTGAAACTATGAAAGCAGAGGCTCCTAATGGTAAAAAGTTGGGATTTATAGGTCAAGAAATTGGTAGAGAAATAAATACTATTGGATCTAAATCATCAGATGCAGAGATGCAAAAAATTGTAGTACAGATGAAAGATGAATTAGAAAAAATTAAAGAGCAATTATTAAATATTCTGTAAGTGGGAAAACTCATTGTTATATCAGCTCCATCAGGGGCAGGAAAAACTTCTATTGTTCATCAGTTATTGAAGGATATACCTGAACTTTCTTTTTCCGTTTCGGCATCTAGCCGTGAAAGGAGGGAGAATGAAGTACATGGAAAAGATTATTATTTTTTAGGTGTAGAAGGATTTCAACAAAAGATAAAAGAAGATGCTTTTCTAGAATGGGAGCAGGTGTATGAAAATCAGTATTACGGAACCTTAAAATCAGAGATTGAAAGAATTTGGAGTGAAGGGAAAACCGTAATTTTTGATGTTGATGTTGTAGGAGGATTAAATATAAAAAAACAATATTCTAAAGAATGTTTGTCTATTTTTATTATGCCACCATCACTAGAGATTTTAGCGGAAAGGTTAATTGGCAGAGGGTCGGAATCTGATCAAAGCGCTAAAAAAAGATTAGATAAGGCGGCGCAAGAAATATCAAAAAATAAGCAATTTGACACTATAATACTGAATGATGATTTTAAAACTGCCTGTGAACAGACCAAAGAAATAATTACTAATTTTATAAACGCATAAGCATGAAAATAGGTCTTTTTTTTGGAAGTTTTAACCCCATGCATGTAGGGCATAAGATTATTGCATCTTATCTGACAGAATTTTCTAATTTGGAAAAAGTCTTATTTGTAGTATCTCCTCAAAATCCTTTGAAACAAAAAAGGACTTTGTTGGATCAAAATCATAGGCTTCAGATTATTAAAGCTGAGTTAGAGGAGAATCCTAAATTAGATGTGTCGGATGTAGAGTTTAGTATGCCACAACCTTCATACACTATTGACACTTTAGTACGTTTGAAAGAAGAGCATCCTGAGCATGAGTATGCTTTAATTATGGGTGCTGATAATTTGCAGAACTTCCATAAGTGGAAAAACTTTGAGCAAATTCTGGAAGACTACTCTATATATGTGTATCCAAGGCATGGCTATGAAGTGGAAGGGTCTCACGAAAATATACACTTGATTGAGGGCGTTCCACAAATGGAAATATCAGCTTCCTTCATCAGAAATTCAATACAACAAGGAAAAGATATTTCTTATTTAATGCCAGAGAAAGCTTGGAAATATACTGATGAAATGAATTTTTATAAATAGGAAATAGTTATTAGTTGCTAGTTTGTAGTTGTTATAAATTAGAAAAGAGATGAGAGAGAAATTAGAAAAGAAAATAGATAAAATGTCATATCTAACCTTGCGTGAGATATCTACAATTTCCCTTGTTACACTGCTTTTATTGTTTTCCTCCTGTAGCCTTACTACGAAAGTAGAACAGATAGTTGAAATAGAAGTAGTTAATATACAAAGTGAAGATGTGCCCGGCTTAGTTGTATCACCTTACGCTTTTACTGGCTGGTGGGTATATGGTGAAGGGCAACACATTTTTAAAGATGAGCTAACATTGGAAGAATATGATTTAGTTTTCCCCAATGAAAATATGGAGGAGCTAGTTGAATTATATGTATCAGTTTGTGAAATGGAATATTTTCCTATGGAATGCCAAATGACAGGGATTTTAATTGGTAGCATACTATCAGTTCAAGAGTTTGAAATCCTATATATTCAAGGCTGCGGGGAGTAATCACTTCTTTATTCCATTATCCAATCTATTATCCTAACTTTGCAAAAAACTAATTCCACAAAAGGAATTCCCCTATGAAATTTGAAGATTTAAACTTACACCCTACTTTACTAAAAGCGGTAAAAGACCAAAACTATATTAATCCAACTGCAATCCAAGAGCAAGCAATTCCTTTAATCCTAAAGAATAATGATGTGCTTGGAACTGCCCAAACAGGAACAGGAAAAACAGCTGCTTTTGCCCTACCTATTTTGCATCATTTGATAAATGAGAAAAGTAATAATAATGGGAAAACTAAAATAAGAGCTTTGGTAGTTACCCCTACTAGGGAACTTGCTATACAAATTGGAGAGAATTTCACAGACTATGCAAAGTACAATAATATAAAAAATACTGTAATTTTTGGTGGAGTAAAACAAGGTACGCAAACCAATGCATTAGCTAATGGGGTAGATGTATTAGTGGCAACTCCAGGTAGGTTATTGGATTTAATGGGACAAGGATTCGTTTCCTTAAATGATATTGGTTACTTTGTGTTAGATGAAGCTGATAGAATGTTGGATATGGGTTTTATCAATGATATTAAGAAGTTATTAGAGAAATTACCAAAAAATCGTCAATCTTTATTTTTCTCGGCTACTATGCCTAATAGTATTTTAACACTTTCTAATACTATTTTGCGTAATCCAAAAAAGATTGCGGTACATCAAGTTTCTACTACTGCCGAAACTATTCAGCAATCAATTTACTACACAAATAAAAGTGATAAAAAAGACTTGTTATTCCACATTTTGAAAAATAAAGATATCAATCAGATTTTGGTATTTTCAAGAACAAAACATGGTGCGGATAGGATAGTTCGTAATTTACAAAAAAATAATATTGAGGCGGCTGCAATACATGGTGATAAATCACAAAATCAAAGACAGAGAGCATTACAATCCTTTAAAGATTATAAGGTAAGAGTATTGGTAGCAACCGATATTGCTGCAAGAGGAATTGATATTGATAAACTAAGTTATGTGCTTAATTACGACATTCCTAATGAGCCAGAAACCTATGTGCATAGGATTGGTAGATGTGGTAGAGCAGGTGAAAAGGGCGTTTCAATTTCAATTTGTGAGCCAGAAGAAAATGTTTATGCTAAAGATATTGAAAAGCTAATAAAGCAGAAAATTGAAGCCGTTCAAAACCATCCTTTTCCTCAAACTGAAAAACCTATGAATGCTCAGCAGAAAAAGGAATCTGAAAAAGAAAAAAACAGAAAGAAGCAAGAGTTTTTTGCCAACAGAAATAAAAATAGGAATGCTGGAAAAGCAAATCCTAGAAACAATAGGAGGTAGATTATTAAATTACAAGTATAAATACTCCAACAATGACTGATAATATTAAGATTGATAATTCCCAAGACAATAATCCATTACACGGAATAAGATTAATTGACATCCTTGAGTTTCTTGTGGAAGAATATGGATGGGAAGATCTAGGTTATGAAATAAACATCAATTGCTTTACAAATAACCCTTCTATTAATTCCAGTCTTAAGTTTTTAAGAAAGACCCAATGGGCAAGGGATAAAGTAGAGAGACTTTATTTGAAAACGCTTAAGAAGTAAGGCACACCAAAATTAAAACCCACTCATTTGAGTGGGTTTTCTTATTTTAGCATTATGAATACTATAATTCGGAAAGGAATAAAAAAAGATTTACCATCAGTTTTAAAATTAATAAAAGAACTAGCTGATTATGAAAATGCATCAGATCAAGTAACGATTACTCTAGATAATTTAGAGCAGGATGGTTTTGGCACTCACCCTTGGTATTGGTTTTTAGTTGCCGAAAAAGATGATGAAATTATTGGGTTATCTTTTTATTGGATTCGCTACTCAACATGGAAAGGTAAATTTTTATTTCTTGAAGATTTTGTGATAAAAGAAGAATATAGAAGGCATGGTATTGGATCTAAATTATTTAAAGAAACAATTAAAATATCTAAGCAGTTAAATCTGAATGGAATGATATGGCAAGTATTAGACTGGAATAGTCAGGCAATAGATTTCTATAAGAAGTTTGATGCAGAGATTAGTAAAGATTGGCTAAATGGAAAGCTTACAAAACAACAAATTGAAAATATAAATAAACTTCTTTAAAAAATCTTAGAATTTGAATGTGCTTTTTCTACTCAGTATAGATAACCTCTAACAAAGTTTGTCCCACAGCATTTAAGGTGCTTTTGTCGATATTATCCATATCATCTTTATGTGTATGCCAATGCTGATTAAAGTTACTTTCTGTTGCAGGATCGTACTCAATAATATCAATAGTTGGGATGCCTGTAATTGTATTCACATAATAATGATCATCTAATATCTGATTTGCATTTTCAAATACAAAATGATTACCAAAGCCCAATCGACTTGCCTTGCGCCACACTTTCTGTAGGATTTTTGATCCATAATAAAAGGAAATCTGCTCGTGCCTGAATGTAGCATCCTTTGCTCCTACCATATCTAACAAAATCCCATATTGTGCAAAGTAGTTTTGTTTATGCGGATTGTTACTCCAGTATTGTGACCCTAAACACCAAGAATCCTGCATAATTGGAAAACCAGAATTTTCAGGTTGACCATAATCTTCTGCATCAAAAAGGATAATATCCACTCCTATTTTAGGATTTCTAATACTGAATTGTCTTGCCATTTCTATTAAAACTCCAACTCCACTTCCTCCATCATTTGCACCAAGTATTGGCTTGTTTTGGTTTTCAGTATCATGGTCGGCAATGTGCCTGCTATCCCAATGCGCAAAAAGAGCTACTCTATTATTTTTTTCAGCAGAAAAGCTAGCTATGATATTTTTTAGAGTATGATTTTTACCATCATAGGTAGTAATTGCGGCTTCTTGTACAATTACAGTTGGCGTATAGGTTTTGAATTTTTTTTCTAACCAAATTGCACAGCTTCCCCATCCTTTGCTTGATATTACTCTAGGACCAAAACTAACTTGTTTTGCTACAAAGGCATAAGCAGAATCTGCATTAAAAGTAGGGACTTCAATTTTTACTTTTGGCTTTGAAACGGTTTTAGTTTTCTGCTGAGGTTCTGTGGAACATCCAATAATTAATAAACTAGAAATGATTAGCAGGCTTCGATATGACATATTTTTTATTCTCTGTGTATTCATCTTTTTTCTAACAACTACTAACTATTTCACCTCCCAACTACTGCCCTCTCTTTCATCTTTTATTTGGATTCCAACTTTATCTAACTCATCTCTAATTAAGTCTGCAGTATCAAAATCTTTGGATTTTTTAGCATTTCCTCTTAGTTGCAATACCAATTCCATTACCTCATTGGTTAGGTCGTTTCCACCACTTTCTTTATGGGAGATAAATCCTAAAATATCAGTAAAAAATGTATTGAATATTGTTTTTAATTGTTCCAAATCAGAAGCATTCAAACTTTCTTTTCCATCTTTTACTGAGTTGATAATTCTAACACCATCAAACAGATGAGCAATTAAAATTGGTGTATTGAAATCATCATTTATTGCTGTGTAACATTTTTCTTGCAAAGCATTTACATTATAAGTAGAAGTGTCTGAAGCTGAAATATCACCTAATCTTTCCATTGCATTCATCAGCTTTGTAAATCCTTTTTCTGCAGCTTGCAACGCTTCATTGCCAAAATCCACTGTGCTTCTGTAGTGTGCTTGCAGAATGAAAAAACGGATAGTCATTGGTGCGTACGCTCTTTCTAATTTCTCATGACTCCCATTAAAGAACTCTTCTAAATTAATAAAGTTCCCAAGAGATTTCCCCATCTTTTTTCCATCCACTGTAATCATATTGTTGTGCATCCAATAGTTCGCAGGATTACAACCATTACTAGCGTTTGATTGTGCTATTTCAGCTTCATGATGAGGGAATACTAAGTCCATTCCTCCACCATGAATATCAAAGGTTTCACCCAAGTATTTTTTACTCATGGCTGAACATTCTATGTGCCAACCTGGGAAACCTTCACCCCAAGGGGAAGGCCATCTCATAATGTGCTCAGGATGTGCTTTTATCCAAATAGCAAAATCAACAGGACTTTTCTTTTCAGATTGGCCATCTAAAGTTCTAGTTCCTTCTAAAGTATCTTCTAAGTTTCTTCCTGATAAAGTTCCGTAAGGATACTTTTCATTATACTTATTTACATCTAAATATACAGTACCATTTACTTCATAAGCAAATCCATTTTTTAGGATTTGTTTTACCATTTCAATTTGTTCAATAATGTGACCAGTTACAGTAGGTTCAATTGATGGAGGTAAACAGTTCAAATCTTTCATAGCTTTGTGGTAGCTTATGGTATAAAACTGAACAATTTCCATAGGCTCCAATTGTTCTAATTTCGCTTTTTTAGCAATTTTATCTTCTCCTTCATCTGCATCATTTTCTAGATGTCCTGCATCCGTTATATTTCTAACATACCTTACTTTGTAGCCTGAATGTTTTAGGTATCTGAAAACTATATCAAAAGTAATTGCTGGACGAGCATGACCTAGGTGTGGGTCACCATAAACTGTAGGGCCACAAACATACATTCCTACATGGTTTTCTACTATAGGATTAAAGACTTCTTTCTGTCTTGTAAGGGTGTTATATATTTGAATTTCTTTACTCATTATGCTGTAATTTTATATTTTTCCTTTAAGTTTTTCATCATATCGGAAGTCATTTTCTCTAAATCATATTTCAATTCCCAACCCCAATCTTTTTGCGCATAACTATCATCAATGGATGATGGCCAAGAATCAGCAATTGCTTGTCTGAAATCAGGATTATAAGTCATTTCAAAATCAGGAATATGTTTTTTAACTTCTTCTGCAATCTGTTTTGGTGTAAAACTTACTCCTGCTAAATTATAAGAAGAACGGATTTTTACTTTTTCTGCAGGCGCTTCCATTAGCTCAATAGTTGCACAAATTGCATCTGGCATATACATCATTGGTAGTCCTGTATTTTCAGATAAGAAACTTTCGTATTTCTCATGCTGAATAGCTTGATGAAAAATATCTACTGCATAGTCGGTAGTTCCACCACCTGGAGCTGCTTTCCATCCAATGAGCCCTGGATAACGGATACTTCTTACGTCTACACCAAATTTATTGAAATAATATTCATTCCATCTTTCACCTGCTTGCTTAGTAATTCCGTAGACGGTATTAGGTTCCATTACAGTATATTGTGGTGTGTTTTCCATTGGTGTTGTTGGTCCGAAAACCGCAATAGAAGAAGGCCAGAAAATCTTTTTTATGAGTCCGTCTTTTGCTAAATCCAATACATGAGAGTGCGAACGCATGTTTAAACTCCAACCTAATTCTATATTTTTTTCGGCAGTTGCTGAAAGTAGGGCTGCTAACAAATAGACTTGTGTGATTTTGTATTTCTTTACAATATCTCGTAATAATTTTTCGTCCATTATGTCTAATTTTTCAAATGGACCTGATTGCATCACCTCCCTTGAAGAAGGTCGAATATCAGAAGCAATGACATTGTTATTTCCATACATACTTCTTAGTTCCATGACCAATTCTGTGCCAATTTGACCTGAGGAACCTATTATTAATATACTTTCTTTCATCGGTGATTTAATTTGGACAAATATAACATTATACATTATTTATATAGGGATAATTTTAATTACAATAAAAATTGAGAATTTTGTATCTTTGCATTATAATTTGTTGATAATACATGGATCCGAATACTGGTAAAAAAAATATGTTTAATAAATTAAGCAAGGAACAAGGCTTAAAATTATTGGAACAAGAAGGTTTTGAAAGAAAGACGGTTTCTTTTTACAGATATGTAATTATTGACTCGCCTTATGAACTTAGAGATGAATTGTACGAATCCTGGAAAGAATTAGGTGTTTTAGGTAGAATATATTTAGCGCGTGAAGGGGTGAATGCTCAATTAAGTATTCCTGAATCCAACTTTGAAGAATTTGTTGAGCTGGTACATGCAAATCCATTTTTTACAGATATTCCTTTTAAAATTGCAGTGGAAGATGATGGGAATTCATTTTTTAAATTAACTATAAAAGTGCGTAAGCAAATTGTATCTGATGGCTTACCTATTGACGAATATGATGTAACAAATGTTGGGCAGCACCTGGATGCAAAATCATGGAATAATGCCTTGGAAAAAGGAGCTACAATTGTAGACATGCGTAATCATTATGAAAGTGAAATAGGAAAATTCAAAGGGGCTATTTGCCCGGATGTAGAAACTTTTAAAGAAGAATTGCCCGAAGTGAAAAAAATGTTGGAGGGCAAAGAGGATGAACAGATTCTGTTGTATTGCACAGGTGGAATTAGATGTGAAAAAACATCTGCCTATTTAAAACATCATGGCTTTCAAGATGTAAATCAATTGCATGGAGGAATTATTGATTATGCACGACAATTAGATAAAGATGTGACTTTAAATAATAATTTTGTTGGAAAGAATTTTGTGTTTGACGAAAGAAGAGGAGAACGTATTTCTGATGATGTAATTAGTAGTTGTCATCAATGTGGTGATCCCTTTGATACACATGTAAATTGTGGAAATGTAAATTGTAATTTATTGTTTCTGCAATGTGATTATTGTAAAGAAAAACATGAAAATTGCTGTTCAGTAGAGTGCATTGAAATAGTTAACTTACCTATTGATGAGCAAAAGAAATTGCGTAAAGGAAAGGACAATAAAAAGATGTATTACAGCCATAAAAGGGTGAATTTAAATTTAGATAAAAAACATGATTAGAATTACGAAGGAATTTAAGTTTGAGATGGCACATGCCCTACATGCGTATGATGGTTTGTGTAAAAATATTCATGGACATTCGTATCGTTTATGGGTAACAGTAAAGGGTGAAGTTAAAAATGATCATGGACATACTAAGGATGGAATGGTGATGGATTTTGGGGTTTTAAAAGAAATTGTAAAGCCAGAAATTGTGGATAAATACGATCATTCTTTGGTGTTGAATGCTAATTCTCCTCATGCTAAGATTGATTTATCAGCTTTTGAAAAAGTTTTTCTATTGCCTTATCAACCTACTTCTGAAAACTTAGTCATAGATTTTGCTAATTACATTAAGAATAGATTGCCAGAAAATATTTCTTTGTGTAAAGTGGTTTTATCTGAAACAGCCACTTCATTTGCTGAATGGAATATTACCGATAATTAGTCAAATACGAATTTTCTTTTTTGGTTTTAAATATCTAATTATATAGAATTAATATAAATATGTTTAGAAATGAAAAATATGACTAAAATTATAGTTTTCATTGATAGTATTTTCTATTTTTGCGACCGAAAAATTCTAAAAAATGACGAATATATTAATTGTTGTAGTTGTAATCTTATTAGTAGCAACTTTAGTGCAAATACTTAGGGTTAGCGAATTATTATCAGAAATAAAAAATAAGGATGTTAATGAAGTTACCGATAAGGATAATAATACTCAAGGAATATTATTTTTAATTGTAGGGTTCGGTTTTTTAATTTTTGTTGTTTGGCAAATGGTAACTTGGAATCATCTTCTATTACCTCCAGCTAGTTCGGTACATGGGACTCAAATTGATTTTTTAATGAAAATATCTATGGGATTAATTCTCGTTGTATTTTTTGTTTTATCCCCGATACTATTTTACTTTCTGTATAAGTACAGAGGTAAAAAATCTAATAAAGCATATTTTTTCTCGCATAACAATAAATTAGAAGTTGTATGGACAGTTATTCCTACTATACTTCTTACGGCATTAATTATTTTTGGCCTTAATACTTGGGATAAAGCTATGAATGTTGAGCTTACTGAATCAACAACAATAATTGAAGTCTATGGCCAACAATTTAATTGGACTGCAAGATATTCAGGACTTGATAATAATTTAGGAAAAGCAAATTTTAAATTAGTTAAAGGAAGAAACACTCTTGGTGTTGATATGCTAGATGCCAGTGCTGCTGATGATAAAATGGCTAGAGAAGTTCATTTAGTAATTGATCAACCTGTACTATTAAAGTTCCGTTCTCAGGATGTAATACACTCTGCTTTTTTACCACATTTTAGAGTTCAAATGAATTGCGTGCCTGGTATGACTACTCAATTCGGATTCACACCTAATAAAACAACTGCTCAGATGAAAGAAAGTGAAGGGGAAGATTTTGAATATATTTTATTGTGTAATAAAATATGTGGAGCCTCGCATTACAACATGCAAATGAAATTTATTGTTGAAACCCAAGAAGAATATGATATTTGGCTCGATTCACAGGAAAGTTTAGAAACTAAATTATTAACTCAAAAATAATATAAAGATGTCGGAAAACCATAAAGAAAACTTTATTACTAAATACGTTTTTACAATGGATCATAAAATGATTGCTAAGCAATTTCTGATAACAGGAATGTTTATGGCGGTTGTTGGAATGCTTATGTCTGCTATTTTTAGAGTGCAATTAGCCAATCC
>CATEYX010000019.1 GCA_949511925.1 Cryomorphaceae bacterium
AATATTAATGATTTCCAAACCAAAGTGATTAGCAAAATCCCAATCCCTTTGATCACCACAGGGAACCGCCATAACAGCACCTGTTCCGTAAGATACCAATACATAATCTCCAATCCAAACTTGAACTTTATCTCCTGTAAAAGGGTGGATAGCATAAGCTCCAGTAAACACTCCACTCACACTATTATCAGCTTGCCTATCTCTTTCTGACTTTAGTTTTGCTGAATTTACATATCCTTCTACTTCATCTATTTGTTCGGTAGTTGTAATTATATTTACTAACTTATGCTCTGGAGCTAAAACCATAAAATTAACTCCAAAAATAGTGTCTGGGCGAGTAGTAAATACTTCAATTTCATTTTCAGAATTTTCCAATTTGAAAATTACAGATGCCCCTTTGGATTTTCCTATCCAATTTTTTTGAATTTCCTTTATTGAATCCGACCAATCTACTGTATCTAAACCTGAAATTAACCTGTCAGCATAAGCAGTAATTCTTAATGACCATTGTTTCATTAGTTTCTGTTCTACCGAGAAACCTCCTCTTTCTGACAAACCATCTTTCACCTCATCATTAGCTAATACTGTTCCTAAACCTTCACACCAGTTTACCCAAGTGTCTGATAAAAATGCTAAACGATAATTCAATAGCATTTTTTCTTTTTCTGTGTCTGTGAAATTACTCCATTCGTGAGCTGAAAATTGTGGTGTATTATCATCACAAACTGCTTGAGAATTATGATTTCCTTTTTTTTCAAAATAAGCTACCAAATCAGTAATTGGCATTGCTTTATCTTCAGTATTGCAATAACAAGAATTGAACAATTGCTTAAAAATCCACTGTGTCCATTTATAATAATTAGGGTCAGAGGTTTGTACTTCTCTAGTCCAATCGAATGAAAAACCAATTTGATCTAGCTGTTTTCTATACCTTTCAGTATTGTCTTTTGTAGCGATTGCAGGGTGAATACCTGTCTGTATAGCATATTGTTCAGTTGGTAAACCAAAAGAATCATATCCCATAGGATGCAAAACATTAAAGCCCTTTAATTTTTTATAACGAGCATATACATCAGAAGCAATATAGCCTAAAGGATGGCCAACATGTAAGCCCGCTCCTGAAGGGTAAGGAAACATATCCAACACATAGTATTTTTCCCTATTTGAATCTTCTGAAACTTTATAGGTCTCGTTATCTTTCCAGTAGACTTGCCACTTCTTTTCTAGCTTTTTAAAATTGTAATCCATCTTATAATATTATTCTGTTCGCAAAGTTAATGAATAACATCAAATAGTAATTTGTATTTTTATATTTTAGCAAACTATATGAAAACAGGCAATAACACATCATTAAACAGGCGAATTTTATCGTCATCTGCCTCAGTTGTAATTAGCTTATCTTTGGTGTTGTTTGTAATTGGACTACTTGGTCTTGCTCTGATAAATGCGCAACGACTCTCTAATTATGTAAAGGAAAATATTGGCTTTACTATTATGCTAAAGGAAGGAGTGAATGAAATAGAAATCATGAATTTTCAAAAGATTTTGGATGCTGCCGACTTTGCAAAAAGCAGCACTTTTGTTTCAAAAGAACAAGCTACAAAGGATTTACAAAATGATTTGGGAGAAGATTTCGTTTCTTTTTTAGGCTACAGTCCCCTTTTAGCTTCTGTTGATGTAAAGTTAAATGCTAGTTATGCCAACACGGACAGCTTAGCAGTTATTAAAGCTGAATTGAATTATTATCCAGTAGTTCATACTATTTTTTATCAAGAGAATTTGATTGATAAACTCAACAGCAATGTAAATCGCCTGAGCTTTTTCTTACTTTCTTTTTGTCTTTTATTATTCGTCATAGCTTTTGCTCTTATCAATAATACAATACGCCTTTCTGTATATTCCAAACGATTCTTAATACGAACAATGAGGCTTGTTGGAGCAACAAATAGCTTTATACAAAAACCTTTTTTAGTGAAAGGAATCTACCAAGGAATCTACAGCTCTATTTTTGCTATTTTCATGCTTATTGGTTCTATACAACTCATACAAAGCGAAACAGCAAGCATGCTAAACATAACCGATTTAAAAATTATTGGATTTATTTTTATCTTGATATTTATCTTTGGATTTTTTCTTAGCTGGATATCTACATTTTTTGCAGTACGAAAATTTATTAAACAAAACGAAAGCGAACTTTACAACTAAAACATTACCTATGGACTTTGCATTTTCAAAAAAGAATTACATTTTATTATTTGTTGGTTTAGCCTTTATGGCAAGCGGACTAATCTTGATGATTGGAGG
>CATEYX010000020.1 GCA_949511925.1 Cryomorphaceae bacterium
GGTAATGCTGTAGTGAAACCAGGTAAACTCTATGTGGTGCAATACCATGTATATCAGGATTTAAGAGCTGCTCGCTTTTTCTTGAAGGGTAGGTAGCTTGAGGTAATAGGTAACTATTATCCTAGATAAATGATGGCACTCTTAGGAGAACAGAATCCGGCTTATGTGTAATTACTAATCTAAAGCCGACACTTAGGTGTCGGCTTTTTCTATCTTTGTCAGATGAATAGAATACTCCTTATTTTTTCTCTCATTTCTTGTTCAGTCCTTTCTGCTCAAGATACATTAATGCCCGTTATCTTTTTAGATGATGTGGTGATTTCAGTAAAAAATAATGGTTTTAGTGTTGAGGACTTTGTTGGATATGTAAAAGAGGATACTACTTTTTATATGGGTTTTAAACACCTTCGCTATTATTCACATAACTATGAAAGTGAACTAAATATTTTTAATAAAAAAGGGAAAGTAATTGGAACACTTATAAAACAAGGAACTCATCATTCTAATTTTAAGCGCGCTTGGATTGTTAATGATTCTATTTATGACAAGGGAAAGATATTTAAGCGTAATGGAAAGTATAAATATTACACTCCTGAAGCATTTGATGAAGTATTTTTTCCTAAAGATACAATAGATGTAAGTCTTAGTATGTCAAAAGAAAAAAATGAAAAGGAAAGTCAAAATATGCGTGATGCTAAAACAGTTGGCTTTTCAATTGGTACGGATGACGTAGAACAATCCAAGGCAGGGATTTCTAAAAAGCTAGCAGTTTTCGATATCAATATGCAGCAATATTACGATTACACAATTAGCGATACTATTTATAACGAAAAGGAATGCTATGTGTTTGTTGTTAAGGTTAAACAGGATCTAAAAGCTAAGGATAAAGAAAAAGCTTTAATTAGAAAAATTGTATCCTATTTTGATAAGGAAAATTTTAATGTAATTTACAGAGAGTATAAGTTTGTTTACAACCATTTTCTAATTGATTTAGATATGGATGTTTTTGTTCATATGGATTATGTGAATGAAAAGCATGTTCCTACTGATATTCATTACAAAGGTTTTTGGAATGTATTATTCTTTAAACCTGAACGAGCAGAATTTAAGTTAAAGAACACTAATTACTTAGTAGATTAAATGTTTCTGTGTGAGCCATCGCAAAAAGCACCTTTGCTAGAATTTTTATATCCACACCAAGCTACTTTTTTATCTTCTTCTAATATTACTATTTAAGGTGAAAACCTGTTACTTTATGGGATCCATCACAGTAAGGATTCTTACTACTCAGTCCACAGGTGAAAAATGCTTTTTTCCCTGCTTTTTCATCTACTATATAAGGTGATTTTTGTATAATTTTGGGTAGTTTTTCCATTGTAGTTTTGTTTTAGATAATGATATGAAATATTCAGCAGTGAAATTACTGAAATTTTTCCCAAATAAAAAGTAGAAGTATAAAAAAACCTTTTATATTTGCAGCCCAGAAATAACTAAGAAATAAAGTCATGCCAAAAAGAACCTTCCAACCTTCAAACAGAAAAAGAAAAAATAAACACGGTTTCATGGATCGTATGTCAACTGCTAATGGGCAAAGAGTGATTGCAAGAAGAAGAGCCAAAGGAAGAACCCGTTTAACGGTTTCTGATGAAATTGGCCATAAATAATATTTGATATAAAATTATAATTGAGGTGTTGCTTTTGCAACACCTTTTTTTTAGGTTTTTTTCTGGTTATATCTTGTTAATATCTATTCATAGATTTCCCCTTTTATAAAAAACAAAAAATTGTAAATTTGCATACTACATAAATAAAAAATGCCAAAAAATAATTCATTAAAATCAGTACTAATTATAGGCAGTGGACCTATAGTAATTGGGCAAGCCTGTGAGTTTGATTATTCAGGATCACAAGCTGCTAGATCGTTGCGTGAGGAAGGAATTGAGGTTTCATTAATCAATTCTAATCCTGCGACTATTATGACCGATAAAGTAGTTGCTGACCATATTTACTTAAAACCCCTTACTACAGCTTCAATCATTGAGATATTAGAAGAGAGAAATATTGATGCAGTACTGCCGACAATGGGAGGTCAGACGGCCTTAAATCTTTGTATTGAAGTAGATGAAAAAGGAATCTGGGAGAAATATGGGGTTGATATTATTGGTGTTGATATTGCTGCAATCCATATTACTGAAGATAGAGAGCAGTTCCGTAAGTTAATGAAAAAAATTGATATTCCTGTTGCTCCTGCTCGTATTGCAACCTCATTTTTAGAAGGAAAAGAAGTAGCACAAGAATTAGGGTTTCCTTTAGTAATAAGACCATCATTTACTCTTGGCGGTAGTGGAGCTGCATTTGTACATACTAAAGAGGAGTTTGAAGATTTATTATCTAAAGGTCTACATGCTTCACCAATTCATGAAGTTCTGATTGATAAAGCTGTTCTCGGTTGGAAAGAATATGAATTAGAGCTTTTGCGGGATGATAACGATAATGTAATCATCATTTGTAATATTGAAAACTTGGACCCTATGGGAATCCATACTGGTGATTCAATTACAATTGCACCTGCAATGACTTTGGCTGACACTACTTACCAAAAGATGCGTGATATGGCCATTAAAATGATGCGTTCTATTGGTGATTTTGCAGGTGGCTGTAATGTTCAGTTTGCTGTAAATCCTGATTCATCTGAAGATATTATTGCGATTGAGATAAATCCAAGAGTTTCTCGTTCATCAGCTTTAGCATCAAAGGCAACGGGTTATCCTATTGCCAAAATTGCGAGTAAATTAGCGATTGGTTATACTTTGGATGAATTAGATAATCAAATTACTAAATCAACTTCTGCCTTTTTTGAACCTACTTTGGATTATGTAGTGGTTAAAATTCCTAGATGGAACTTTGATAAATTTCCAGGTTCAAATATTGAGTTAGGCTTACAGATGAAATCTGTTGGAGAGGTAATGTCTATTGGGCGTTCTTTCCAAGAAGCTTTGCAAAAAGCTTGCCAGTCACTAGAGATTGGGCGTAATGGTCTGGGTGCTGATGGAAAAGGTAAAACGGATCAAGATGTAATTTTACATGAGTTAAAGCATGCAAGTGGTGATAGAATTTTTAGAGTATATGATGCTATGAGAATTGGTATTCCAACTAAGAAAATTCATGAAATAACAAGAATTGATTACTGGTTCTTACACCAAATTGAAGAAATGGTTGTGTTGGAAAAAGAGATTGAAAAATACTCTATTGATACTATTCCAGCTGATTTGTTGTTAGAAATAAAAATGAAGGGATATGCCGATAGACAAATTGCATATTTGTTAAGGTGTATGGAAAGTGAAGTGTATGATAAAAGAAATGCTGAAAATATTAAGCGTGTTTACAAATTAGTAGATACATGTGCGGCTGAGTTTACTGCCAAAACACCTTATTATTATTCAACTTTTGAAATGCCAAAAGAGGTGGATGGTGATAAGTTTGCTGAAAATGAAAGTGAGGTAAGTGATAAGAAAAAAATCATTGTTTTAGGTTCGGGGCCTAATAGAATTGGACAAGGAATTGAGTTCGATTATTCTTGTGTGCATGGTGTTTTAGCAGCTAAAGAATGTGGGTATGAAACTATCATGATTAATTGTAATCCTGAAACTGTTTCTACTGATTTTGATACGGCAGATAAACTATATTTTGAGCCTGTTTTTTGGGAGCATATTTATGATATTATCCGACACGAGAAACCTGTAGGAGTAATCGTACAGTTAGGAGGGCAGACTGCACTTAAGCTGGCGGAGAAACTAGAACGTTATGGTATTAAAATTATGGGAACTTCTTATAATGCTTTAGATGTAGCTGAGGATAGAGGAAGATTCTCGGAGTTGTTATTAGAACATAATATTCCTTTCCCAAAATTTGCAGTTGCTGAAACAGCTGAAAAGGCAATTGAAATCTCTAAAAGTTTGAATTTTCCAATCTTAGTTCGTCCTTCATATGTGCTTGGTGGGCAAGGAATGAAGATTGTAATTAATGAAGAGGAGTTAGAACATCATATCGTCAATTTATTAAGAGATATGCCAGGAAATCAGGTCCTTTTGGATCATTATTTAGATAAAGCAATTGAGGCAGAATCGGATGCTATTTGTGATGGAGAGAATGTATATATTATAGGAATGATGGAGCATATTGAACCTTGTGGAATTCATTCGGGAGATTCTTATGCCGTTTTACCGACATTTGATTTGAGTGATAATGTACGTCAGCAAATGATTGATATTACAAATAAGATTGCAGTTGCTTTGGAAACTGTAGGTTTAATCAATATCCAGTTTGCTATTAAAGATGAAATAGTTTATGTAATTGAAGCAAATCCTAGAGCATCAAGAACTGTACCATTTATTGCTAAGGCTTATGATGAACCTTATGTGAAATATGCTACAAAGGTCATGCTTGGAGAAAATAAAGTAACAGATTTTGTTTTTAATCCTACTAAAAAAGGATATGCAATAAAGGTTCCAGTGTTTTCGTTCGATAAATTCCCTAATGTAAATAAAGAACTTGGACCAGAAATGAAATCTACAGGAGAAGCAATTTATTTTATTGATGACTTAAAGGATGATTACTTTACTAAAGTATATTCTGAGAGAAACTTATATTTAAGTAAATAGATTGCAAACACTTTTTATCATATTATTGATTTATCTTTTTCTTAAATATTTAGGAAGAATACTAGCTCCAATTCTTTTGAAGCGTTTTGCAACTAAAATGCAAGATCGTTTTGGTCAGCAATTTAATCAGCAAAATCACAACCAACAATCTCCTAAACAACAGGAAGGTAAAGTGACTCTAGAAAAAACTAAAACTTCAGCAAAAACTAAATCGGATAATTTAGGTGATTATGTCGATTTTGAAGAAGTTGAAGAATAAAATATAATTATGAAAAAATTTAAAAAATTCAGCCCACATCTAATAGTTATCCTATTATTTGTGGTTATTTCTTTTACTTACTTTTCACCTGTATTACAAGGTAAATTGCTAGATATGGCAGATATTACTCATCATAAAGGTATGAGTAAAGAGGTGACTGATTTCCGTGAATCAACTGGTGAGGAAGCACTTTGGACTAACTCTATGTTTTCAGGAATGCCAGCTTATCAAATTTCAACAAGATCAAATGGCAACTTAATTCAGTATGTAGCTAAAGCTATATCCTTGGGAATCCCAAGACCAGCCAATTTGTTGTTTCTGTATTTACTAGGATTTTATTTATTGTTATTAAGCTTAAAGGTAGATTATCGCCTTTCAGCAGTTGGTGCAATTGCTTTTTCATTTTCTTCTTATTTTTTCATCATCATAATGGCAGGGCATATGACCAAAGCACATGCAATAGCTTATGTGCCAATGGTAGTTGCTGCTGTGTTGTACACCTATAGCGGGAGGATGCTTTTAGGAGGAGTATTAACAGCACTGGCTGTTGCTTTGGAGCTTTATGCTAATCATCTGCAGATTACTTATTATTTGGTATTGATGCTGATTTTGATAGGTTTAGTTCAGTTTGTAAAAGATTTTAAAGCTAATAATCTTACTGATTTTTCAAAGCGATCAGGAATATTGATTTTAGCGGCTTTATTAGCTTCTGCTACAGCAGTTACTCGCTTAAGTACAACTATGGAGTATGGTACTGAAAGTACAAGAGGCAAGTCAGAATTAACTAATAATTTAGATAATAAAACTTCAGGTTTAGATAAGGATTATGCTACTTCATGGAGTTATGGTGTTGCTGAAACATTTACTTTGTTGATACCCAATTTTTATGGTGGAGCTTCACAAGGAGAGTTAACTACTGATTCGGAAACTTATCAGGCTATAAAAAGAGCCCCTAATGCAAAGCAGCTGATTAAGCAATTACCACTTTATTGGGGTACCCAACCTTTTACTTCTGGACCTACTTATGCTGGATCAATAGTAATGTTCCTTTTTATTTTTGGTTTACTATTTGTTAAATCAGAAATGAGAGTTTGGATTTTATTAGCAACTATTATGTCTATTACGCTGGCTTGGGGAAAAAACTTTATGCCTCTTACTGATTTATTTTTGGACTATTTCCCTGGTTATAATAAGTTTCGGGCTGTATCTATGATATTGGTGATCGCAGAATTTACATTACCTCTTTTAGGATTTGTAGCTCTGAATAAATTTTTAACTTCTGATTCAGATAATAAGAAAAAACCTTTACAATTGGCATTTTATATTGTTGGTGGTTTAACCTTGATTTTTGCATTAATACCATCTCTATTTTTTGATTTTGTTGGAGGACAAGATGCCAATTTAGCAAAAAATGGTTGGCCAATTGATGCTTTGCAAGCCGATAGAGCAGGGATTTTAAGTGCTGATGCTTGGCGGTCCTTTACTTTCATCACACTTAGTTTTGGAACTATGTGGATGTTCTTAAAGAATAAGATCAGCAGCAAATATGTTATTCTTATTGTTGGGGTATTGGTATTGACTGATATGTGGACAGTTAATAAACGTTATTTAAATGATGATAATTTCGCAAGAAAGAGTAAGGTACAGGTTCCTTATCAAGCAACTGCTGCTGATCAGCAGATATTAAGAGATAAAGACCCTAATTTCAGAGTATTTAATCAGAGTGTAAGCACTTTTAATGACGCTAGTACTTCATACTTTCATAAATCAATTGGAGGCTACCATGGCGCTAAGTTAAAGCGTTATCAAGAATTAATTGAGAACCATATAGCACAAGGAAATATGGCAGTATTGAATATGTTAAATGCTAAGTATTTTATTACCCCTCAAGGTCAGGCCCAGCAAAATCCTGGAGCAATGGGCAATGCTTGGTTTGTAAACAAAATTAATATAGTTGCGAATGCTGATGCTGAAATCACTGCATTAGATCGATTTAATCCTGCAAACTCAGCAATTGTTGACACTAGGTTTAGCGAACAAATGATTATTGGACTTGATAATACAGGGACAAGTATTGCTTTAGCTGAATACAAGCCAAATTATTTAAAATATAATTCTACTACAGCAAAAGATGGAATTGCTATTTTCTCTGAAATCTATTATGATAAAGGATGGAATGCTTATTTAGATGGAGAATTAAAACCACACTTCAGAGCGAATTATGTGCTAAGAGGAATGAAAATACCTGCAGGAAATCATGTTGTTGAATTTAAGTTTGAACCTGCTGTTTATCATGTTTCGGAGCGTATTGCTTTGGCATCATCTGTTGTATTATTATTGCTATTAGCTTTTGTTTCAGTTAAGGAATTAAAGGCCTAATGAAAAAAGTAATAATCATCACTTACTATTGGCCGCCAGCAGGTGGTTCTGGAGTGCAGAGATGGTTGAAATTCACAAAGTATTTACCAAAGTACAATTGGCAACCTATTATTTATACACCTGAAAATCCTTATTTTGAAGTTAAGGATCAAGCCTTGCTAAATGATATTCCTGCCGAAGCTGAAATTTGTAAAACACCAATTTGGGAGCCTTATGCACTTAAAGATAAATTATTTGGTAAAGGAAGTAAATCCCAAAGTGCTGGAGTAATTTCTAATAAGAAATCATTAAAAAATAAGGTGTTAAATTGGGTGAGAGGCAATATATTTATTCCTGATCCTAAAATATATTGGGTAAAGCCTTCAGTAAAAGCATTACTTAAAAAGATACAAGAAGAAGAGATTGATCATATTGTAACTACAGGACCTCCACATTCTATGCATTTGATTGGATTAGGATTAAAAAAAGCAATGCCTAACTTAAAATGGATTGCTGATTTTCGTGACCCTTGGAGTGAATTAGATTTATTGAATGAATTTCAGCTTAATACTTCTTCAAGGAAAAAGCATAAGGATTTGGAAAAAGAAGTTTTACAAACAGCTGATGTAACTTTAACGGTTAGCGAAACTTGGGCATACGATCTAGAAAGGTTGGGAGCAAATAAGGTCAAACTTATTACTAATGGTTATGATACTGATGATTTTGAGCTAAAACCTAAAACGAATGATAAATTTATCATTGGACATTATGGTTTATTGAATCATTTAAGAAATCCTAAAAATTTATGGAAATCACTAGCTAATTTATGTGAAGAGAATAAAGCGTTTAATTCAAAACTGGAAATTCATTTATCAGGAAATATTGATATTGAAGTTATTGCTGAAATTGAATCTTTCCCTTGTTTAAAAAGGAAAATTAAACAGTTAGGTTACTTATCACATGCCCAGGTTTTAGACCAGTACAATCAAGCTGATGTATTACTACTGTTGTTATTTAATTCCAAAAGTGGGGTAGGGAATTATCCTGGTAAGATATTTGAATATTTTGCTGCAAAAAAACCAATTTTAGCTTTCGGACCTATAAGCAGTGATGCAGAAAGATTGATTAAAAAAACAAACACAGGAAAGTACTTTTCTTATGATGATTCAAATTTAAAAATTGATATTTTAGATTTGTTTAATAATCCAAATAATTTAGATTTTGAGAATATGGAAGGTTTATCCAGAGATAAATTAACCTATGATTTAACTAATCTATTAAATGATTTAAGATAATGGGAGTTATTAGAAATCAAAGCATTAAGAATTCTGTAAGTTTCTATATTGGTATGACAATAGGGGCTGTTAATACTATTTTAATTTATCCTAATGTATTTAATGATCAGCCTGAACATTGGGGGCTTTTGAGTATTTTAGTTGCCTATGCTACTTTAATAGGAACGTTTTCTTCCTTAGGAATTCCCAAAACATTTATTCGATTTTTTCCTGCAATTATCGAAAAAGGACAGTTGTATTTTTTGAGTTTGATTATACCTTTGTTTGGTTTCTTACTTTCTTGTTTAGGCTATTGGTTCTTTAAGGAAGAATTGTTTGTGCTTTTAAATGCAAGCCAACTTTTGCAAGATAATTTCTTTTACATTTTCTTACTAGTATTTTTCATTAGTTTTTATGATGTATTAACTTCTATTTCTCGGTCCTATTTAGATGCTTCAACTCCCATTTTTTTAAATGAAATATTTTTAAAATCCTATTCTTTAATACTGCTAGTTCTTCATGGTTACAAATTTTTTGATTTCACAACGTTTTTACAACTTTACGTATGCGGATTTTTGTTTAAATTCTTATTATTATTTATTTTCCAATTCATTAAGGGAAACTTGTTTTTCAAGCTTTCGTTAGGAGCTTTAAAAATTAAGGAAATCGTTGTGTATGGTTTTTATGTATTAATAGGAGGGGCGTCTGTCATATTTGTTAGTAGACTAGATATGATTATGATTGGAGTTTTTTTAGGTTTGGAACATGTTGCTTTTTATACCTTAGCTTTTTATATTGGTTCAGTAATAAAGGTACCAGGAAAATCTATCATTTCTATTTCAGTCCCTTTATTGGCTAAAGCTTGGGAGGAGCAAGATTTTAAGCAAATTCAAACTATTTATTCTAAGTCTTCTATTAATCAGTTAATAATTGGGGGTTTATTCTTTTTATGTGTTTGGATTAATATTGATGCAATTTTCAGCATACTTCCTGAGAAATTTTCTCATGGAAAATGGGTGGTTCTGTATATAGGTTTAGCACAGTTATTTAATGTTGCTGCTGGAGTAAATGGCGCAATTATTACTAATTCAAAATATTATAAATACGATTTATATACTAATTTGCTTTTAGTTGTGATTACTCTAATCTCTAATTATTTACTGATTCCAAAATATGGAATAAATGGTGCGGCTATGGCGACTGCATTTTCTGTGCTTTTGTTCAATCTTATTCGTTTAATTTTGATTAAATTAAAAATGAACTTGCAACCTTTTTCATTAAAAACTCTTTATACGGTTTTGATTCTAATAGCTATATATGGTGTTAGTCTTTGTTTACCATTGAGCGGGAATTTATATTTGGATGTTGTTTGGAAAACCTTTGTTGTAGTTGCAATTTTTATTCCTTTACTATTATCTTTAGAATTATCTGAAGATATTAATAAATTAGTTTTTGATGTAAGAAAGAGGTTAGGTATTTAACTTTATTCTATTATAATAGTGTGCTCAAGAAACAGATATTTAAAGTGTAAATAATCCTCTAAATAAAGCCTGTATTGTCCAAAAATTCCGCAATGATTTAAACTTTTTTATTTGTGCTAAGTTTAAAGTTAAGTCAATACTTTGCTTGATTATTTTTAAAGATATTATAAAACATCCTTTTATATTATTTTCTTTAATATTTTGGTATGCAAACTGTTTACCACTTAAAACTATTCTTTCTTTTAAATATTGTTTTTCAAATTTAAAACTGGCTTCAAAATGAGTTATTGACATTTCAGTTATATTATATAGCCTATTTCCTTTTAGGCTGGTAAACAGGCGATAAAAGAGTTCAGACTCTTCTCCAAGACCAAGCTTATTCCCTTTCATTCCTAAATTCACATTAAAACCCCCGATTTTCTTAAATATAGATTTATGAATACACATATTTCCTCCTGAAAAACCACCTCTTGCAACTAGTGGGTTTAAATAACCATCAATGCTTTTAAATTCTCTAAAGAAATATCGTTTATCAATCCAGCTTGGACATTCACTCTCAAATCTTGGATATATTGGCCCGCCAAATCCATCTGCTTTAATCGTTTTGATTCCAGTTAATAACGAATTAAGCCAATTTTCATTAATTGTAGCATCATCATCAATAAATGCTATATAATTTCCATTAGCTATATTAATTCCTGCATTACGCGCATGACTTAATCCTTGTTCTTCTTCTATGTAATAGGTTATTGGTGTTATTTTTTTGTAATGTTCTACAAGATTTTTTGTTCCGTCTTTACTATTATTGTCAATAACAATAATTTCAATTTCTTTTTCCGAATAGTATTTTGTCTGTTCTATTATAGAGTCTAAACATAACTGAAGGAAATCTTTTCGATTATATGTGCAAATAAGAATACTTAAAACCATTTATTTTTCAGTTTTTCTAAAAAAGATTCTTTCTTGATCTGATTTAATTTATAATCATTACTTATATCTCTTTTCAATTGATACCCAATAAAATCAAGAATTTCATTCTTTCCCTTCTCTGTATTAAATTTTTCAATTGTCCAAATTTTTAGTTGTTTTGGAAACTTTTTTTGAAGATTCTTTGTAGTACTATCATATTCTTCCCAATATAACTCTAATGCTTTCTTTTTATCACTTTCATTATATTTTGGGTAACAAGGGTCCCACTTTTCATCTAATTTCCAGTCTTTTCCATTATGTTTGTACCAGTGATTTCTTCCTTCAGTCTTATTTAAATAACTGTTTACAACACTTTCTTTATCTCTCACTAGTCCAATAATTTTTACATTTGGATATTTTTGTATTATTTGATTGATATAAGGCAAATAGTACATCCCCGTATCTCCATATAAAAGATTCTCAGAATTATGCTTTTGAAGATCTTCTATCCAGTTAAATAGTTCTGCCTCATCATTATCCCATTTTATAAGTTTTCGTATTCCATCTTCTTCAATTTTCCCTTCATGAATCACTCTCATTTTATATTGATGGGAAAGGAATTTTGATAGAGAAACACTTCCGCTTCTTCCAGTTCCTATTGAGATAATTAATTGTTTTTTTTGTTTATTCATTATTTGTAATTTAAAAGAAGCTATAGCCAAATTTGTTTATACTGATTTCAAACTCTTTCTCTGCTTTTTTAATATTAAACTTATATAATATACTGCGTTTATTTTTTTTCCATAAAGATAAGTATTTGTCATTTACATCCTTTTTTATTGTATTTTCTGATAGGATTATTTGAGTGTTAAGAAAGTGTCCAATAATTTTTAAAGTTTCTTTCGGATTATCTGTTAAATCTTCATAATTAATATCTAAGCTGTTTTTAAGTGTTTTTTTATCTTCTAAGTATTGATTATGGCATACTAGCCAATGCTTAATTAAAGAATAGTGAGATGTTTTTGACCATTTTTTAGTTGCTAATGAAGTAGCTGCTGGATGCCTATATATTGTAATGAAATAGCTATTAGGAAACATAGCCTGCAAAAAAAGTGTTCTAACTAAATTTGGAGGGGATTTCTCAATTAGATATTCTTTACTTAAATCCCAATATTTACTCCATTCTGAAAAAAGTTTATACTTATTTTCTTTTTTGATTATTTCAGATTTCTCATTTAAAAAGGAGTCTTTGTCAAAACCAAATTTTCCTGGTCCCCCGTGTTTATTTGCTGCATTAAATACACTTTGAAGATGTTGTCCTTCATCTTCAATAGCAGTAGTATTTTTAAAACCACTTATAGTCTTTTGATTTTTAAGTATTTTATAAAGTAATGAAGTGCCACTTCTATGCAATCCGCAAATAAAAATAAATTTATGTTGTTGCATTTTATTCATTAGTTTTTAATTTAAGCAAAGGTAGTGTTTTTACTTTTAGAGAGCGAAAAAAAGATTCAAGTTGTTTTATGATAAATATTAAAATTCAGATGAAACGAATTGAATAAATACATCTTCTTAATTAGGAATCTCTAATAATTGATGCCAGAATAAAAGATCATTATCCTCCAGTTTTAGAAAGACAGATTAATTTTTATATAATTTTAATCTTGAATCAAGCATTTTGCTAAACCTAGCAGATCCTTTTTTATTTAAGTGATCAGGGTTGAAAAACTCATGCATTGTAAAATCATTATTAACAGAGTAATCCCAAAATTCTATATTATATTTTTCGTATAAAATTTCTGCATCAATCCGATTATTATTAATAATACTTGAATCTAATTTAGTATTATACTTTTTGTAAGTAGGTGTAGAGAAAAAGATTGGTGTTATTCCATTTTTTTGTAAAGTGGTTATTAACTTATCTAATTCATTTAGCACTATTTTTTTTTCAGTTGAAGTATTAATTAATTCGTCATATACATTAATCCTATTAATATAGTTAATGCTGCTAAAATCGTTAGTTCTTGTTTTGGAAAATGTAATAAACCCTTTAACTAGTGTGTCTGTTTTACTTACCCCTTCCTCTGTATCAAAATCAAGATATTGTGTATGGTTTCTAAGTTTCCATTTTGTAAGAATATCTTTTTTTAGCAATGAAAATGAGACTAATGGGCTATAACCAAAAAGAAAAGGAGAGACATCAGCTTTATTATAGTCTATACTAGAATGTTTAATGCCATTGCCAAAGTATGACCAGATATTTCTTTCTCCTCTTTGAATTGAGAAGTAAAGTGAATGATAATCTAAACTAATAAACACATATTTTAGATTATTTAGCCGTTCAAGACTTCTTAATGTTATTTCTTTATCAAAGTAAATTGATTGTCCAGAATTAGCAGTGTTGTATGTGTTATCTGTAAAATATTTTGGATTTACTCCACGTAATGCATGAGAATTTCCTAAAATTAAAATCTCAATTTCATTAGCATGCTTTAACATTCCATTTGCTTTTTCTTTATATAAAGAATTCATGTTTGATAAATATAGATCCATCATTATTATAATAACGATAAGTGGAAAAATAAAGAGCAATATTTTTTTAAAAAATAATTTCATCAAAATTGAAAATAAATGAATTCTTGTTGATTTTTACTGTAAATAAAAATAGCACCTAAAATAAGGTAATAGAATCCCCATCTTTGCCACCTATTCCATTTGCAGCTATACTTTTCAATTGCATATTGTCCCTCTCTTCCCATCCATTCAATAGTTGTAAAAATGAGTATTAAGATACAAGTTATAAATATATGCCATTTTCCAACGCCTGATATTTTAGGGATTTCAATATATAGATTTGTCAATATATGTTTAATAAATGATAGGGCATGTGTTACACTGTCTGCTCTAAAAAATATCCAAGCAAAAACTGTTAAAGAGAATGTAAGTGAAATATTAACCACTTCACTAATGCTTGGTAAAAGTGAACCTTTTGCTGCAATATCTAAGTTAGTTCGATTTCTTCTTAATAAAAATAGAGGCATGAAATAGAGTGCATTTAAAGCTCCCCAAACTATAAATTTCCAATTAGCCCCATGCCAAAATCCACTAACAATAAAAATAATGAATATGTTCCTGATTTTTCTATTTGTACTCCCTCTGCTGCCACCTAGTGGAATATACAGATAATCCCTAAACCAAGTGGATAATGATATGTGCCATCTTCTCCAAAATTCAGCTATATCTCTTGAGAAATAAGGAAATGCAAAATTTTGCATTAAATTAAATCCAAATAATCTAGCAGTTCCGATTGCTATATCAGAATACCCTGAGAAATCCCCATAAATTTGAAAAGCAAAGAAAATAGCTCCTAAAACCAATGTGCTCCCTGAATAATCATTATAGTTATTGAAAATTTGATTAACGAAAATAGCGCAATTATCTGCTATTACAATTTTCTTAAATAATCCCCAAAGAATTTGTCTCAGACCATCAGTAGCTTGATTGTAATCGAATTTTCTATTCTTTTTAAATTGAGGTAAAAGGTTCGTTGCCCTTTCAATAGGCCCTGCTACTAATTGAGGGAAAAAACTTACAAAGGCAGAGAAGACTATAAAGTCATTGGTGGGCTCTAACTTCTTTTTATATACATCAATAGTATAACTTAGTGTTTGAAATGTATAGAAGCTAATTCCAACTGGCAGAATAATTTTAAGAGATTGGTAGTTTAATTCAATTCCAAGTGTTGAAAAAGCATAGATGAAATTATCTATAAAGAAATTATAATATTTAAAAAAACCTAAAAATCCAATATTTATCAATATGCTAATCCAGAGTAGATATTTTCGATTTAATTTTTCTCTGTTTTTTACTAAAGCTTTACCAATTAGAAAGTCAATTACAGTACTTAAAAATATTAAACTTAGAAATCTCCAATCCCACCATCCATAAAATAGATAGCTTGATAGTAAAATCACAATATTTTGTTGCTTTATTGTTTTTGTAACAAACCAATAAATGATGAATATTGAAGTTAGAAAAATTAAAAATTCAATTGAATTAAATAACATATGCTATTTTGACATTATTAAAAGCTTAAAAAAAGAATTTTTTTTTTAGTTAACTTGTTTACGGCTTATTGATATTTGTATAATGAGTAATTTCTTTATATTACAAAACTAATAAAAATCTGAATTAAACCTTTGATAAAAATACTAAATGGTTCCCTTAATAATTATAATTAGCCATTCTAAATCTAAAAAGTATACGAAAGACTATTAATAAGTTGGTAGTCCATTTCAGGAATATCTAGTTTAGGGTAACTATCATAATTAAAAGTATTATTTAAGCTAAATAGAAAATGGGAATTAATCGTTATTCTTAGTAATAGGTTAGTTTTCCATCTAAAATCACCTATATTTTTAATGTTGGGTTGGTAGTTGTTTTTACTTATAAGTTCTACATTATCTAGTATTTTGATAGTAAAGTCAATACCGCTACTCATTCGAGTATTCATTTCTTGCTCTCCTTTCATTGGTGTTTCTGTTTCTCTTAGGTATGAAACACCTAAACGAGCCTTTTCAACATCCGATTTCATTATTCCATAAGAAATTCCTATACCTGCAGTCCATCTTTTTTTTATGGAACGACTAATATCGTACAAATGTTGAAGTGTTAAATCAGCTCCCAGATTATTAGTATTAAAGGAATATTTTAAATCTTGCACTCCTTTATTAAGCATTTCTTCTTTTCCTGTTTGGCTAATAAAAGAGATGTTATTATTTAGGCTTAATACTAATTTCTTATGTTTGTAATTGGCCAAAAACACATTGTTGAATTGCAAAATATTATCTATATTCTTGGTGTAGTTAAGTCCTAAGTCAAAGTTTCCTGAAAACCCATCCGTTTTATCGGTTGATAAAGCGTAAGTAAAAGTGCTAATAAATAACAAAACTATTACTTTAAGCATTCCCGAAATCTTTAATTTTAGTTGCTAAAATTTCAATTTTAGCTTTTGCATCAGCCATTTTATTTTTTTCGTTTACAACTACTTGTTCAGGGGCATTGTTTACAAAGCGATCATTGCCTAATTTTTCTTCCACCGATTTTAAGAAGCCTTTGGTATAGTCCAATTCTTTTTGTAGTTTTTCGATTTCTGCTGCTAGATCAATTTTTTCACCCAAGGGGATAAAGTATTCGTTTGATTTCACCATAAAACTAAATGCACCATTTGGTTTTTCATTTGTAGTATTTATGGTTGAAAGGTTTCCTAATTTAGCAACAATAGCATCTAAATTAGTCTTGGATTTTTGGTTTTCGATAACGAGTAATTCCAATTGCTCTTTATTTGCAATATTTTGCTCTTTTCTTATTGTTCTTATTCCGGCAACCACTTCTGTTATGTTTTCAAAATCAGCTAATATCTGCTCGTTTACATCTCCTGCTATTGGCCAGTGGGCAACAATAATATCTTCTTTTCTATCATCAATCAAATGCCATATTTCTTCTGTTAGGAAAGGCATAAAAGGATGTAAAATTTTTAGTATTTTCTCTAATTGTTCAATAGTCTTAGCATAAGTAGTGCTATCTATTGGACTACCATAGCTAGGTTTTACCATTTCTAAGTACCATGAACAGAAATCATCCCAAACCAATCTATAGGTTCCCATTAAAGCTTCTGAAATTCTGTATTTACTATAGGATTCATCTATTTCAATAATTGTTTTACTGAGTTTTTTTTCAAACCAAGTAATCGCTTGTTTTGCACTTTCTGGCTGCTCGACTTCTGCAACTTCCCATCCTTTAATTAAACGAAAAGCATTCCAGATTTTATTAGAAAAATTTCTACCTTGTTCGCAAAGTCCTTGATCAAAAGGTAAGTCATTTCCAGCAGGAGAACAGAGCAACATACCAACTCTTACTCCATCGGCACCATATTTTTCTATCAGAGTTATTGGGTCAGGAGAGTTTCCTAAGGACTTACTCATTTTTCTTCCTTGTTTATCTCTTACAATTCCTGTAAGGTACACATTTTTGAAAGGTAATTCTTTTCTGTATTCGTACCCAGCCATAACCATGCGGGCTACCCAAAAGAAAAGGATTTCAGGAGCAGTTACTATGTCATTAGTAGGGTAGTAGTAGTTTATTTCTTTATTGTCAGGGTTACGGATTCCATCAAAAACTGATATTGGCCACAGCCAAGAGGAGAACCAAGTATCCAATACATCAGCATCTTGGTGTAAGTCTGCCATAGTTATGGATGGCTTTTCTTTTTGTGCTAATACTAAGGCTTCTTCTTTGCTTTCAGCTACTACATATTTATTGCCTTCATAGAAGTAAGCTGGTATTTGTTGCCCCCACCAAAGCTGACGAGAAACACACCAATCCTTGATGTTTTCCATCCAATGGCGATAAGTATTTTTGAACTTTGCAGGATGAAATTGTATATCATCATTCATTACATGTTCTAATGCAGGTTTTGAAAAGGTTTCCATTTTAAAAAACCACTGCATAGACAGCTTAGGTTCAATTACAGCATCTGTTCTTTCTGAAAAACCAACTTTATTTTGGTATTCTTCAGTTTTTACTAAATATCCTTTTGCTTTTAAGTCCACTTCAATTTCTCCTCTTACTTCAAATCTATCTTTTCCAATATATAATTTAGCAGCTTCACTTAAAGTTCCATCATCATTTAGGATATCAATAGTTTCCAATCCGTGTTTGTCACCTAATTTGTAATCATTAATGTCATGTGCAGGCGTAATTTTAAGCGCTCCTGTCCCAAATTCCATATCCACATATTCATCAAATATGATAGGAATTACTCTATTTACTAAGGGTATAATTGCTTTTTTACCTTTTAGATGCGTATAGCGTTCATCATTCGGATTTACGCAAATAGCTGAATCTCCTAAAATAGTCTCTGGTCTTGTTGTGGCAATTGTTATTCTTTCATTACTGTCCTCAATGTTGTAGGCAATATGGTATAATTTTGAATTTACTTCTTTGTGTATTACCTCCTCATCAGAAAGTGCTGTTTGTGCAGAAGGATCCCAATTTACCATTCTAACTCCTCTGTAAATAAGTCCTTTTTGGTGTAAATCTACAAAAACCTTAATTACGGATTCACTCATGTCATCATCCATGGTAAACTTAGTTCGATCCCAATCGCATGAAGCTCCTAATTTTTTTAACTGCTCTAGGATGATACCTCCGTGCTTTTCTTTCCAATCAAATGCATGAGCTAAGAACTCATCTCTTGTTAAGTCATTTTTTTGGATGCCTTCTTTTGCTAGTTTCTGTACTACCTTCGCCTCAGTAGCTATTGATGCATGATCAGTTCCTGGTACCCAACAGGCATTAAAACCCATCATGCGTGCGCGCCTGACCATTACGTCTTGTAAAGTATTGTTTAGCATATGCCCCATATGTAAAACACCTGTTACATTTGGTGGAGGGATTACAATTGTATAAGCCTCACGTTCATCAGGAGTGGAATTGAAATAACCTTTCTCCATCCAATAGGCATACCATTTATCTTCCGTAATTAGGGGGTTGTATATTTTTGGAATGCTCATTTAAGTATTGTTTATTGCTTGCAAATTTACTAATTCTATTGTTCTGAGGAATTCCTAGAATATCTTATTTGCTTAAATAAAATATTTTATTAAATTTGCCGTTCACTATTTGTATATTAATCAAAAAAATAAAAAGAAGAAATGAAAAAATTACTTTTATCCTTAGCCCTTGTAACTGGATTTACTGTAGTAAATGCTCAAAATGTTAAAGCTGTTGACGCACCCAAAACTGAAAATTCTACTAATGTAACTATTGATTTTGTATCGAAAGTTGTGGATTATGGAACAATTGAGCACAATGCTGATGGAGCTAGAAAATTTGTATTTACAAATAATGGAACTGAGCCTTTACTAATTAAAAATGCAAAAGGAAGTTGTGGTTGTACAGTACCTACATGGCCAAGAGAAGCTATTGCTCCTGGTGCTACTGCTGAGATTGGTGTGAAGTATGCAACAAATAGAGTTGGAAAATTCACAAAAACAATTACTTTAACTACTAATGCAAGTAAGAAGCCTGTTATCTTAACAGTTAAAGGTGAAGTTAATCCTGCTCCAAAAGAAGAAACTTCTCCAGTAAGAAAAACAGAAGGCTCTCCTTTAGAAAAACAGAAGTCTCTGCTTTAATATATAAGAAAGAATTATTTAATAAAAATTAAGATATTTGCACCCCCAATTTATGGGGGTGTTTTTTTATAAAAAATTTACAATTATGCCAAAAATTTCGAACAAAGGAATTAATATGCCAGAGTCACCAATCAGAAAGTTGGTGCCATTTGCTGAAAAAGCGAAAAAAGCAGGAAAAAAAGTATATCATTTGAATATCGGTCAGCCTGATATTAAAACTCCTGAATTGGCTTTAGAAGCAATACATAATTTTTCAGATAAAGTAGTAGAGTATTCTCATTCAGCGGGTTTTGAAAGTTACCGAAAAGGATTAGCTAACTATTATCAGAACTTAGATATAGAAATTAATCATGATGATATAATTGTAACAACAGGAGGCTCTGAAGCACTTTTGTTTGCTTTAAATACTTGTCTGGATAATGGTGATGAAATTATTATTCCTGAACCATTTTATGCAAATTATAATGGTTTCTCTACATCAGCAGGTGTTAAGGTTAAGCCAATTGCCACCTCAATTCATGATGGTTTTGCATTACCTAAAATTCAAGAATTTGAAAAACTAATTACTCCTAACACTAAAGCTATCCTTATCTGTAATCCTGGTAACCCTACAGGATATTTATATTCTAAAGAAGAATTAGAAACACTTAGAGATATTGTGGTAAAACATGATTTGTTCCTTATTGCAGATGAAGTATATCGTGAATTTGCTTATGATGGAAATATGCATCATACAGTATTGAACATTGAAGGTATGGAGCAGCATGCAATTGTAATTGACTCTACTTCAAAAAGATATTCTATGTGCGGAATTAGAGTGGGGTGCATAGCTTCTAAAAACAAGGAATTAATGGCAACTGCAATGAAGTTTGCTCAAGCAAGATTATCACCACCTACATTTGGGCAAATAGCTGGTGAAGCAGCCTTAAAAACTGATGTTTCTTATTTTGAGGAGGTAAGTGCAGAATATGTAAGTAGGAGAGATGTGCTAGTAGAAGGTCTAAATGAAATTGAAGGTGTGTTTTGTCCGAAACCAACTGGTGCTTTTTATGCTATTGCAGAACTTCCTGTTGATGATGCTGATAAATTTGCTCAGTGGTTGTTGGAAGATTTTGAATTGGATGGAGAAACTATAATGGTAGCACCTGCTGCAGGCTTCTATGCTACTCCTAATACAGGAACAAGACAAGTGCGTATCGCTTATGTGTTAAATAAGGAATCACTACAGAAATCGATAGCTATTTTAGCAGCAGCTCTTAGGGTTTATCCTGGAAAGATACTTTAATGGACTTAGCTCAACATAAAGAGCAAGTAATACTAAAACGCAAAGATAATAAGCAGTTTTTCAAGCGTTTAAAAAAAGTAAAGCTAAAGGTATTGGATAAACTTATTCATCCTTTACATGATGAGGTTTTTGCTTGTACCGATTGCTTAAAATGTGCAAATTGCTGTACAACTACAGGTCCTTTATTTACGGATAAGGACATTAGCAGAATTGCTAATCATTTAAGAATAAGACCATCAGAATTTGTGGAGAAATACCTAAAAATAGATGAAGATAGGGATTATGTTCTTAAATCTGTACCCTGTACTTTTTTAGGAAAAGATAACTACTGTTCTATTTATGATGTTAGGCCAAAGGCTTGTCGTGAATTTCCGCATACTGATAGAATAAAACAAAGTCAAATTCTAAAATTAACTGAAAAGAATGTGGAAGTTTGTCCAGCTGCATTCAGTATAATCGAAAAATTAAAAATAAACTTAAAATAAATAATATTATGAAAAATAATTTACTTTTTATATCTGCCATATTACTATTCATTTCTTGTGCTAATAACACTGAAAATAAGGAGGTTGTAGTTGTTGAGCCAAAAAATCAAACTCTTACTTTAGAATTTGCATCAAAGAATCCTGAAACAACAAAAAATAAAGCAGGTACCCATGTTGGTGTGAATGAAATGCTTAAATTATCACTAATTGATAATCACCAAATGGATTTTGTAGGCCAAGTACTTACATTAAATAATTTAAAAGAAGGAGCATTAAATTTTTACACTAGAAATGACAGTTTGTTTTGTAATGCACCTAATTCGTTAATGTTGATAAGTATGCCGCCAAAACCTGGAATCTCACCTAGTATGATTAATTCAAATACTGAATTTTTTGTAAACCCAATGAGCTTATTAAAGTTGGAGTCGGTAAATATTATGTTTATTGGGCTTGACAGCTCTAGTAAATAAGATATTTCCCTCTTACTTTTTTAAATTCCTCTAAGCCTTCTTTCCAACTGGTTTTAATTTCTCTGGCTGTCTTTCCTGCAATTATTTGCTTTTTCAACTTATCATTTCCTGCTAAAGTATCAAAGTAGCTATTGAAAAATTTTTCTTTTTCAGAACATTGCTTATACGTCTCAATTATCCAATTTAAGTTAATAGTCGTTAAATAGTTATCTTGAAAGCGTAAGTCAGTTCCAAAACACTCTATATTTTCAAGTTTTGGGTTTCTACTTCCTTCTCCACTTTTAGGCATAAAGGAATAATTACTTTTCAAATAAGGTGCTCCAAAATGCTGAAAAGGAAAATCAGTTCCTCTACCAATACTTATATTTGTTCCTTCAAACAAACAAAGACTTGGGTATAAATTTACTGATCTAGCATTTGGTAAATTAGGTGAGGGTTTTATTGGTAAGTCATAGTTTGTATTATGGGTGTAATTTTCCATTTCTATCACAATTAATTCACATTTAGTTGTAATCCAATCCTCTCCATTTATCATTTTGGCATACTCTCCAATAGTCATTCCATGCGCAATAGGTATGGTGTGCATGCCTACAAAAGATTGAAAAGCAGTGTCCAAAATAGGACCATCAACAAAATGCCCGTTAGGATTAGGTCTATCTAAAATTAATACAGGAATGCCAAATTCAGCAGCAGCTTCCATTACATAATGTAAGGTAGAAATATAAGTATAAAATCGTACACCAACATCTTGTATGTCAAAAACCAGAACATCAATTCCTTGTAATTGCTCAGCTTGTGGTTTTTTATTTTTTCCATGAAGAGAGAAGATAGGAATTCCTGTTTTTGAATCAATTCCATCTTCAATTATTGCTCCTGCATCTTCTTTTCCTCTGAAACCATGTTCGGGTGAAAACACCTTTACTAAATCAATCCCTAAGCTAATCAAGCTATCTACTAAATGTGTATTAGTAATCATTGAGGTTTGATTGCCTACAACACCAACTTTTTTATTTTGTAAATGATGCAAGTAAATATCAGTTCGTTCTGCTGCTAAAACTAATTTTTGGGCTTGTGCACTAAAAGTGAACAGGACTAAACTAATGCAAATTATTTGTTTTATTTTTGCAATCATAATGAATGTTGAATATTTTATAGCCAAACGCTTATTTGCTGCAAAGGAAGAAAATAATTCCAATACTAAACCAATTTTGCGAATTGCAATTTTAGCAATTTCACTTTCAGTAGCGGTTATGTTACTTTCAGTAATGGTGGTTACGGGTTTTAAAGACGATATTTCTGATAAAATTATTGGTTTTGGTTCTCATATTACTATATCCTCTTTCTCAGATAATCAATCCTACGAAACTGAGCCAATTCAGTTTTCGGATAGTCTATATAAATCAATATTTGAAAGCCCTGATGTAAAGCACATCAGTACTTTTGCAACTAAAGCAGGTGTAATTAAAACAAATGATGAGATTCTGGGAGTGGTACTAAAAGGAGTTTCACCTGATTATGATTGGACTTTTTTTAATAATAATTTGGTTGCAGGAAAATGTTTTAATTTGAGTGATAGCGTAAAAACGAACCAAGTTCTTATTTCAGAAAATTCTGCCAAAAGTTTGCATTTAGAGGTGGGAGACGACTTAATCATGTATTTTGTTCAGGACCCACCAAGAGTAAGAAAATTTGAAATATCAGGCATCTATAATACTGCTTTAGCAGATTTTGACAAGCTGTTTGTTTTGGGTGATATTAAGCATATACAATCCTTAAATTCTTGGGAAAACAAGCAAGTAGGTGGAGTTGAAATTGTTTTAAATAATTTTAATAATTTGGAGTTGGTTACTGAGAATATATACGAGAAAATCCCTTATAATTTGAATGCTCAAAGCATTAAAGAAAAAACGCCACAAATTTTTGATTGGTTGGATTTACAAGATATAAATGTGCGTGTTATTTTAATATTGATGCTGATAGTGGGAGGAATAAATATGATAACAGCACTGTTAATTCTTATATTGGAACGAACCAAAATGATTGGTATATTAAAAGCATTGGGAGCAAATAATTGGAGTGTGCGCAGAGTATTTTTATATTCTGCTGTGCATTTAATTTTGAAAGGATTATTTTGGGGAAATTGTATAGCTTTAGGTTTAGCTTTTTTGCAAAAACAATTTTCAATTATTAGTTTGGATCCTAATATTTATTACATGAATACAGTGCCTATTAATTTTGATTTTACAGCTATTCTATTATTGAATGTTGGGACTATTATTGTCTGTTACTTAATTCTAATTATACCATCAATTATCATTACTAAAATCACGCCTATAAAAGCAATTCGCTTCGCCTAATTTTAATAATTTTGCAATACAAAATATATAAATGAAATATTACAATAACATATTAGAAACTATTGGAAACACACCACTAGTAAAGTTAAATAAAGTAGTAGAAACTGATGCTTTAGTTTTAGCTAAGGTGGAGACTTTTAATCCAGGAAATTCTATCAAAGACAGAATGGCCCTTAAGATGATTGAGGATGCTGAAATGGACGGTAGATTAAAGCCTGGTGGAACGATTATTGAAGGTACTTCTGGTAACACAGGAATGGGATTGGCATTAGCTGCTATTCAAAAGGGGTATAAATGTGTTTTTGTTTTGGCTGATAAACAATCTAAAGAAAAAATGGATATTTTACGTGCTGTTGGAGCTGAGGTAGTAGTTTGTCCAACTGATGTACCTCCAGAAAGTAAGTTGTCTTATTATTCAGTAGCAAAACGATTAACTGAAGAAACACCAAACTCTTGGTATGTGAACCAGTACGATAATCCTTCTAATACACAGGCTCATTATGAAAGTACTGGACCTGAAATTTGGGATCAAACAGATGGGAAAATCACCCATTTGGTAGTAGGTGTAGGTACAGGAGGTACAATTTCTGGTTCTGCAAAATATTTAAAGGAAAAAAACCCAAATATTAAAATTTGGGCTATTGATACTTATGGGTCAGTATTTAAGAAATACCATGAAACAGGGGAGTTTGATGAAAAGGAGATTTATAGTTATATTACTGAGGGTATAGGAGAGGATATTTTGCCTAAAAATGTGAATTTTGATCTGATAGACCATTTCGAAAAAGTAACGGATAAGGATGGTGCTATTTACACAAGAAGAATAGCGCGTGAGGAAGGAATTTTCGTAGGGTATTCTGCAGGTAGTGCTGTAGCAGGTATTAATCAAATGAAAGCTAAATTATGCAAGGATGATGTAGTTGTGGTTATCTTTCATGATCATGGTACGCGTTATGTTGGGAAGCTATTTAATGATGAGTGGATGAAGGAAATGAAATTTATCTAGTAAACCAAAACTTACAAACATCTTAAAAAGTCAGCTCAATTCTAAAGGGTTGACTTTTTTATTTTTCTAAATTTACAATTATTATTTTAAAGCAGTAAAACGACTCTATGTATCTAATATTTGACACGGAAACCACAGGTTTACCACAAAACTGGAAAGCACCATTAACTGATTTTAGTAATTGGCCAAGGTGCGTGCAGTTGGCATGGCAGGTGCATGATGTGGAAGGTAAATTGATGGAAGTTAAAAACTACATCATAAAGCCAGAAAGTTATGATATTCCTTTTAATTCGGAAAAAATACATGGTATTTCTACTGAGCGTGCCAACAAACAAGGTATGCCTTTAGCTCAGGTGTTGTTAGAGTTTGTAAAGGATGTTCAAAAATGTAAGTTTGTTGTTGGGCATAATGTTTCTTTTGATAACAGTATTGTAGGTTGTGAATTATTAAGGAAAGATATTCCGAATATTTTGGCTACTTTTCCTGCTTTAGACACTAAAGATGACTCCACTAATTTCTGTGCAATTCCTGGTGGTAGAGGAGGGAAATTCAAATGGCCAAAACTAACTGAATTGCATGTTAAACTTTTTGGAGATGCATTTGCTGAGGCTCATAATGCTTCTGCTGATGTAGAGGCAACTGCTAGGTGTTTCTTGGAATTGATTCGTTTGGAAGTTATTCCGTTTTCAAAAGCAGGAATGTCAGCTGATGAGTTTAATAATTATAAAACGATAAACCCTAGCGCCTTTGAATTGATTGGTTTAAATATTGAACCTTACAGTGAAGTTAATACACCTGCTGTTGAGGAGATTGTAATTGAAGAGCAGGAAAGTGAAAAAGAAGTAATTTCAGATTCTCCTTTTTCACATCTTCATGTTCATTCTCAGTTTTCTATTTTACAATCTACTTCTGATATTAAAGCCCTTGTAGATAAGGCTGCCGATATGGGAATGCCAGCTGTTGGTATTAGTGATCATACGAATATGTTTGGTGCTTATAAATTTATTGATTCTGTACTGAAGCATCCTGTAAATGCTAGTTTGAAAAAAGGGGAGACACCTATTTTGAAAGCAGTATTAGGTTGTGAATTAAATGTTTGTAATGATCATACTGACAAAACAGTAAAGGACCATGGGGCTCAAGTTCCTTTCTTTTGTAAAAATAAAAACGGATTTCATAATTTAGCAAAACTCTCAACCTTAGGAAATGTAGCAGGTTTTTATTATGTTCCTAGAGTGGATAAAAATTTGATTACTGAATATAAACAGGATTTAATTGTCTTAACGGGTAGTACTTATGGAGCAATTCCTAATCTAATTTTGAATGTAGGAGAAGCCCAAGCAGAAGAAGAATTTAAGTGGTGGCATACTACTTTTGGTGATGATTTTTATGTGGAAATTAATAGACATAAATTGGATGAAGAGCGCCATGTTAATAAGGTGCTAATTGCTTTTGCCAAAAAATATAATGTTAAGATTATAGCCTCTAACAATGTATACTACTTGGAAAAGGAAGATGCTAATGCTCATGATATTCTACTATGTGTAAAGGATGGAGAGCAACAAGCTACTCCAAAAGGAAAAGGGAGGGGCTTGCGTTACGGCTTTCCTAATGATGAGTTCTATTTTAAGTCATCTAAAGATATGCAAGAACTTTTTGCTGACTTACCTGAGGCTATTGACAATATCACCCACTTAATTGATAAAATTGAATCCTATACTTTAGAGCGCGAGGTGCTTTTGCCAGAGTTTGATATTCCTAAGGAATTTGTGGATGAACAAGATAAAGTGGATGGAAAAAAAAGAGGGGAGAATGCTTATTTGAAATATCTTACTTATGAGGGTGCTAAGGAGCGTTATATTGAAATTACTGATGAAATAAAGGAAAGAATTGATTTTGAGCTCCAAGTAATTGAAAATTCGGGTTATCCTGGATATTTTCTTATTGTTCAGGATTTTATAAAACAGGCAAGGACTATGGATGTTTCTGTTGGTCCTGGTAGAGGTTCAGCAGCTGGTTCTGTTGTTGCCTATTGTACTACTATTACCAATGTTGATCCTATTAAGTATGATTTACTTTTTGAGCGTTTCCTAAACCCTGAACGTGTATCCTTACCCGATATTGATATTGATTTTGATGATGAAGGAAGGGGGCGAATTATTGATTGGGTAGTGAACAAATACGGAAAGGAAAATGTAGCTCAAATTATTACTTATGGTACTATGGCTGCAAAGTCCTCCATTCGTGATACGGCTAGGGTATTGGACTTGCCATTGTTTGATGCAGATAGAGTGGCAAAGTTAGTTCCTGATTTAACGTCATTAGGCAAAATTTTCTCTTTGGATGAAAAAACCTTAAAAGAAAAACTAAAGGCTGATCAATTAACTAATACCAAAGCTTTAATTGAACTTTCAAAGGGAAATGACTTAACAGCTGAAACCATTAATTTGGCTAGGAGACTAGAAGGGAATGTTAGAAATACAGGAACTCATGCTTGTGGAGTAATTATAACTCCTGAACCTTTAATGGGACTTATCCCTATGACAAGGGCTAAGGATTCTGACTTAATGGTAACTCAGTTTGACAATAGTGTCGTGGAGGATGCTGGGCTATTGAAAATGGATTTTCTAGGCTTACGAAATCTTACTATTATTAAGGATTGTCTGAAAATTATCAAAAAAATTCATGGAGTAGAAGTTGATATTGATACGATTCCTTTGGATGATTTACAAACATTTGAAATTTTCCAAAGTGGAGCAACTTCTGGTATTTTTCAGTTTTCTTCTGATGGGATGAAAGCACATTTGAAACAATTAAAGCCTGATAAGTTTGATGATTTAATTGCTATGAATGCTTTGTATCGACCAGGGCCAATGGAATATATTCCCAATTACATTAAGCGTAAGCATGGAATAGAGGAGATTGAATATGATTTACCTGAGATGGAAGAATTCTTGTCAGGAACTTACGGAATTACAGTTTATCAGGAGCAAGTAATGTTACTTTCTCAAAAATTAGCAGGTTTCTCTAAGGGAGATGCTGATATGCTAAGGAAGGGAATGGGTAAAAAAATTAAAGCGGTATTGGATAAATTAAAACCTAAGTTTTTTGCTGGCTGTGAAAAAAATGGTTTTGATATCAATACTGTAGATAAAATATGGACGGATTGGGAGGCTTTTGCGTCTTATGCATTTAATAAATCCCACTCTACTTGTTATGCACTTATTGCTTATCAAACAGCATATTTAAAGGCGCATTATCCTTCTGAATTAATGGCTTCATTGCTTACCAATCATATGCGTGATATTAAGGATATCAGCTATTTTATGGAGGAATGTAAGCGTATGGGAGTTCCAGTTTTAGGTCCTGATGTCAATGAGAGCTTTTATAAGTTTGCAGTAAATGAGAAAGGAGAAATTCGTTTTGGATTAGGAGCTGTAAAAGGAGTAGGGGAAGGTGCTGTTGAGGCAATTGTGGATGAAAGAAAAGAAGGAAAATATACTGCTTTTGATGATTTTGTTAAGAGGGTGGATTTGCGCTCGGCAAACAAAAGAACACTAGAGAGTATGGTGTGTTCAGGTGGTTTTGATTCTTTTGAGTTAAAGCGTTCTCAGTATTTTGCTAAGGAAGATAGTGGGCAAACTTATTTAGAGAAAATGATTAAGTTTGGGAACAAAGTTAAGGATAGCGCTAATTCCAATCAGTTTGATATGTTTGGTGAGAGTGCTGAGGCAACTATTCAAGCACCTATTCCTAACGAAACACCAGCTTGGTCTACTATGGAATTGCTTTCCAAGGAAAAAGACGTTGTTGGGATTTATATTTCTGGACATCCTTTGGATGATTATAAAGTTGAAATGGCTAATTTCTGTAATGGAAACTTTTCAATGCTTAATGATTTGGATAAAATTAATGGGAAAGAGTTACGCTTTGCTGGTGTGGTAACTAAAGTGGAGCATAGAGAAACAAAAACAGGAAAGCCTTTTGGAGTTTTGCATATTGAGGATTATCACGATTCATTTAGTTTCTATTTATTTAGTGATGATTATATTAACTTTAAGGCTTACTTAAC
>CATEYX010000021.1 GCA_949511925.1 Cryomorphaceae bacterium
CTATTAATTCCAAGATTAGTATTTACTGCATCAAACCATCCTATTTGAGAAGAATCACCTTGATAAGCATGATTAGAAGTTGTAATCCCTCCACCCAACAAAACATTGTCAACTAACCAAGTTGGATCATTGTAAGGAGCATTATTATCAACAATGATTTGTGCACTTAAATTATACGCACATAGAAATAATAAAAATGAAAGTATTTTTTTCATATCTGCAAATTTAAAAAAAATACAATAACCTAGTCCAAGTATAAAAAATAATCTTACTTATCCAAACTAACAGACTCCTGCAAATTATACATTTCGGCATAAGCACCACCACTTTGTAATAAATGTTTATGTGTCCCTTCTTCTAGCACTGAACCATTTTTTAGGTGCAATATTTTATCGGCCTTAACAATAGTAGATAACCTGTGGGCGATAACAATAGTCGTACGGTTTTTGGATAGCTTCTCTAATGCATTTTGCAACAACTCCTCAGTTGCGGTATCAATTGAGGAAGTAGCTTCATCCAAAATTAAGATTTTAGGATTACGAACATACACCCTTAAGAAGGCAATTAACTGCCTTTGTCCTGCTGAAAGAGTAACGCCCCTTTCCCCAACCACATAATCGTAAGTGTTTGGCAGAGTCTCAATAAAGTTGTGCACCCCAATTTCCTTTGCAGCTTCAATAATTTTTTCTCTAGTAATATTAGCATCAAACAAAGTAATATTATTCAGAATAGAGTCCGAAAACAAGAACACTTCCTGCTGTACAAGAGCAATGTTTTCTCTTAGGTTAGCCAACTGAACAGTATCAATATTTACACCATCAATAGCAATTGTCCCATTTTGGGTTTCATAAAAACGATTAAGCACAGAAATGATAGAAGTTTTACCTGCACCAGTTCTACCTACCAAAGCCAACATTTTCCCAGCTTGAATTTCAAAAGTTAAGCCTTTTAACACCCATTCATCTTGTTTGTAAGAAAAATCTACATCCTTAAATGAAATAGCCCCTTCCATATTTTCAAGCGTATTTTCACCTAAGTCAGCAATTTTCGCATCAGTATCCAACACTTTAAAAACACGCTCGGAACCTACAATTCCCATCTGTAAAATATTGAACCTATCGGCAAGTTGTCTAATAGGACGAAACATCATGTGGATAAACAAAATAAAGGCGATTAACTCCCCCACTGTAATATCTTGTCCTGAAAGGATACCATGCCCACCATACCAAACAATTAGCCCAATGGACATTGCCGAAAGCACCTCAACAATTGGGAAGAATACTGCATAATAGAAAATGGAACGCAAGTGTGCATCTCTGTGGGACTTATTAATCGTTTTGAACTTTTTGTATTCTGCCTCTTCCCTATTAAAAATCTGTACAACATTCATCCCCACAATATGTTCCTGTACAAAAGTATTGAGCTGAGAAACTTGCTCACGAACATCCTGAAAAGAAGTTTTGATATTTCGCTTGAACCAAGAAGTAGCTACCAACAAAATCGGAATGGTAAGCATAGTAATAATTGCCAAGCGCCAATCGGTATAAAACATCATAATTACTACCACAACCAATTTTAACAATTCCGCAATAATAACCAAAAGACCTTGAGAGAAAATATCGGCAATGGTTTCAATATCCGAAACAGCACGCGTAACTAAAGTTCCGATAGGCGTATTGTCAAAATACTTCATTTTAAGAGACAAAATATGCTTAAAAATTTTAGCTCGTAAATCCTGAATAACATGCTGCCCTATCCAAGTGGAAAGGTAAATATAAAAGAATTGTATAAAGGCTTCAACGAACAACAAACCCAACAACAAAGTAGTAATATTCAATAGCTTTTCCTTATTAGGAACAAGGATGTAATTGTCAATAGCATAGTTGATAAGCATAGGGCGCATAGGCCCTAAAACAGAAAGTAAAACAGCCGAAATAGCAGCAATGGTAAATTGCAGACGATAGGGTTTTGCAAAAGCAAGTACTCGTTTCAACAACACAAGGTCAATTACATTACCCGTATTAGATTTTGATTTATTCCTTTTAGTTTTCGACATTTATATAAAAATGTCTTGTGGATACTCAATTTCACTTAAAAAAAGTGCGTTTGCTGGTACTGAAGTACCTGCCATACATCTGTCATTTTGAGCAATTATTTCTTTTACCTGTTCTGCTTTAATTTTACCTATCCCTACTTCGATTAAAGTACCTACTATTGCCCTTACCATATTGCGCAAAAACCTGTCGGCTTTAATGGTGAAAACAAGCTCGCCATCCTGCCATTGCCAACTTGCCAACATCACATTGCAATTATTGGTAAAGGTTTGGGTATTGGCTTTGGAAAAAGAAGTGAAATCCTGTTTCCCTAAAAGATACTGACACGCTAAATTCATTTGCTTAACATCCAGAGGTTTATGCACAAAATAAGCCGTTGTTTTAAACGGACTTTTCTGCTGAACAATATTATAATGGTAAATTCTGCTTGAAGCATCAAAACGAGAAGAAGCCTCATCCTTTACTTTAAAGAAAGAACGGATAGCAATATCGTTTGCTAAAAAGCTATTGAGTTTTATAATGGTAGTGTGGAAATCAAATTCTTTATCATAATCAAAATGAGCAAACATTTGCTTGGCATGTACCCCAGCATCCGTACGACCTGCCCCTGCCACTTCAATTTTGGCATTTAAAATAAGGCTAAGTGCTTTGTTTATTTCGGCCTGTACCGTATTGGCATTGGGTTGCACTTGCCACCCATGGTAATTCGTGCCTTTGTAAGAAAGTTCAATGAAAAATCGCATGGGGCAAAGGTAATAATTTTGCTATTTACTTATTGACAATTCTCTGATTTAATGTAAAATAATGTTTGAAGTGATTATAGTATTTATAAATTTGCCTTGTGGCAAGAAAACCACCAAAAGGTAAATCATTAGCTGAGTTTAATCCTGAGTTAGCTAAGCAGTGGCATAAAGGAAAAAGAGAATTTGATAAGCGAAAAAAAATACAACTTAAAGAAGAAGTATTTGATGTAATTAGAATTAGAGAGCAAATCAGCAACACTTAAAAAAATTACAAAAAATGATGTAATATCAAAAATGCCCTTCAATGGTAAAAAAGCAGCTAATAATGTTTTAAGGCAAATAATGAAGATGTATGAGTTAGACACAAATAAAATCGCTAAAATTGAATCCTATATTGCTAAAAATGAACGGCAAAATGAGAAAGGCTTAGACAAGTATATAGATATGATAGTAACTTAAAAAGCAGAGAAAAAGAATTAGTTTTGCAGTTATTAAAAGATAAATTATGAGACTAGTAAGTAAAGGAACAAAGCTGTATAGTATTTTGTTTAACAAATGTCCTAAATGTCATACTGGTAGCTTTTGGGCTAGTAACAATCCGCTTAGAAACATGTTTTTTAATACTAAAAATACATGCAAAACATGTGAGAATTGCTCTTTGACCTATGAGTTAGAAATAGGATTCTGGTATGGATCTATGTATGTTAGTTATGCTTTAAGCGTTGCTGTAATGGTGCTATTCTGGACCTTAACAAACTTTTTTCATCCGCAGATTAATATTTTCAATGAGATATTAATTATCGTTATTGCAATATTACTTGTATCACCACTTAATTATCATCTTTCCAGATTAATTTGGATTAATTTTTTTGTTAAATACATTCCAAATGACACTAATTAATTAGAACTATATTTGTCTGATTAAAAAAAATAACATGAAAAAAATACTCCTTACATTACTTTGTTTGCCAATGGTTAGTACATCTCAGAATATTGGGGATCTCTATCAAGGAGGAATAATTTTTTATGTCGATAACTCTGGAACAACCCAAAAAGGCTTAATTATAGACACATCATATTTAGCATCTACTTACCCTTGGAGTATTCAAGATAGTCTAATTTCTGATTGGGGTCCAAATTTACATTATTGTAATGGAACTGAATACGAATTAATTGGTGAAGGGGAGCAAAATACCTCTTCTTTTGAACAAGATCATCCAAATGATAATTATGCAGCTAATCTTTGTTCTCAATCTTACTCTGGAGGCTTTACAGACTGGTTTTTACCTTCCATAGATGAATTATGGCAAGTAATGCTTAATATCAATACTATAGATTCCGCAATTAGCATCTACGGCGGGAATATAATTGCAACCAATTTTCATTGGAGTTCAACTCAAATATTAGTTGATTCTCTTGGAGGTGATATTAGATATGCTTACGGAGCTTGGCCATACACTTCTAATGGTCCACTCATAAGTGCAAAAAGCAAAAACACAGCATATCTTGTTCGTGCTATAAGATGCATTGATAATGACTGTTCTTTTCTTACGCCTACATCAATACAAGAACACACTACAAATAAAAGTCTAATTAAAGTAACAGACCTTTTAGGAAGAGAAACAAAAGGCATTAAGAATGAAATTCTCTTTTACCTCTATAATGATGGCACAGTAGAGAAAAGAATAGTTATTAAATAAAACAACTAAAATGAAAAAAATAAAATTTATTAGTATTCTAATTTTTTTGATAAGTTTTCAAAAAACATTTCCACAAACTTATAATAAGATGCTTTATAATAATATTGAGTGGCAGATAACATCTTGTAATAATGGATGTGTTACAGATATTTATTTTATTGATGGTGACACAACACATAATGGATATAACTATTCTGTATTAAACGGATATCATTTTATTTCAAAAACTTTTTGGTTAAGAGAAAATATTCAAAATCAAACAGTATATATGTCGTTTACACAAAATAACATTAGAAAAGAAGTCCTACTATATGATTTTGATATGCAAAAAGGAGATTCAATTAATATTTCTAATCCAATTAGTCCATTCGTTACAAATCCAGGATACTATATTGTAGACTCATTAGCATCAATGCAATTACAAAATGGTTTATATTATGAAATTTTTTATTTATCATCTTTATCTGCGAACATTAATGAGTCAGCTGTATGGATTGAAGGTGTAGGATCATTAAGCTTAATAAATGCTCCTGGTGGGACTCCTGATGTAAGCGGACCAGGAAAACTGAGCTGCTATTTTAAAAGTGGAAATTTAGTTTATTCTCAATTAGACTCTATTAAAACTTGTGTTTTGGTTAATCCAGTTTTATCATCTCAATTCTTGGATTCTAAAATAAATAATCGTAAAATAATTAGCATTAGAGATTTATGGGGAAGAAAAACAAGTACAGAGAATAATCTTCCAATGTTATTTTTTTATGATGACGGTACAGTGGAAAAAAGGATAGTTATTGAATAATGGCATTGCGAACCAATGTAAAGCAATCTATTCCTTATTGCATTCATTAGATAGCCGTACCAACAACTTTCTAGAGCAGAAACCCCTACCAAATTTGAATGAGTATTGATTATATATACTTTTCCAAAAAAAGTAGCGTTCACATTTGCACATAAAATTACAAAACTTAAATTTGCATTCGCTAAAAAAATATAAAATGACTGAAATAGTACAAACCGATTTAAAAGAATTAAACGAAAAGATAAACAAGGAAAGCGCTATAATTGATATGCTGATGCTAGAACTCAACAAAGTAATTGTTGGGCAGAAACACATGAGCGAACGCCTTTTGGTTGCATTGCTTTCTAACGGACATATCCTGTTGGAAGGAGTGCCTGGATTGGCAAAAACACTAGCCATAAGCACACTTGCCAAAACAATTGATGCAAAATTTAGTCGTTTGCAATTTACACCTGATTTGTTACCTGCCGATATTATCGGAACACAAATATACAGTCCTAAAAACGAAACTTTCTCAGTAAAAAAAGGACCTATATTCGCTAACTTTATTCTAGCAGATGAGATAAACCGTGCTCCTGCCAAGGTACAATCAGCACTCCTTGAAGCAATGCAGGAACGCCAAGTAACCATTGGTGGCGAATCCTTTCCTTTAGACAAACCGTTCCTAGTAATGGCAACTCAAAATCCTGTTGAACAGGAAGGAACTTACCCATTACCTGAAGCACAAGTGGATAGGTTTATGTTAAAAGTAGTAATTGACTACCCGAAAAAGGAAGAAGAGAAAATGATTATTCGCAATAACTTGGCAAAAACTTTCCCAACTGCCAATACAGTACTAAAAACGGATGCTATAATTCGTGCTCGTGATTTAGTAAAGGAAGTATACATGGACGAAAAGATTGAGCAATACATTATTGATATTGTATTTGCTACAAGGTATCCTGAACAATACGGATTAGCAAAATTTAAGGATATGATTTCTTTTGGAGGTTCGCCAAGAGCAAGTATTAACTTAGCAGCTGCAAGTAAAGCTTATGCTTTTATAAAGCGTAGAGGTTATGTGATTCCTGAAGATGTACGTGCACTTTGTCATGATGTATTGCGCCATAGGATTGGACTTACTTATGAAGCAGAAGCTGAAAATATTACTTCAGAAGACATTATTACTGAAATTTTAAATGCAGTAGAGATTCCGTAAATTAAACAATAAACTGCTTAGCTGTTAGCCAATAGACAGCAACTAATAAGTAATAACTAAAAAACAGTAATCAGCTTGAGCACCTCAGCACTTTTAAAAAAAGTTCGTAAGATTGAGATAAAAACCAAAGGACTCTCTAACCATATTTTTGCTGGAGAATACCATACGGCTTTTAAAGGGAAAGGCATGGCTTTTTCAGAAGTGCGCGAATACCAACCAGGGGATGATATTCGCTCAATTGACTGGAATGTGACTGCTCGATATAACTCTCCATTTGTAAAAGTATTTGAGGAAGAAAGAGAGATGACCGTCATGTTACTGATTGATGTTTCAGCATCAGGTAATTTCGGAACTCAGGAACAATTTAAAAGAGAACTAGCTACTGAATTGGCCGCTATACTGGCCTTTTCAGCTATTAAAAACAATGACAAGGTAGGCGTTATTTTCTTTACGGACAAGGTAGAACAATTTATTCCTCCTAAAAAAGGAAAAAGCCATATTCTAAGAATTATTCGTGAAGTATTGGCTTTTCAGCCAACAGGAAAAGGCACTGATATTGCAGGCGCTTTAGAATATTTTTCAGCTGTGATTAAGAAAAGAAGTATCTGCTTTATTCTCTCTGATTTTATGAGTAA
>CATEYX010000022.1 GCA_949511925.1 Cryomorphaceae bacterium
TCCTTAATTGAGATTGATAAACTTATTGCAGCAGTTGATTTAAGTAATAAGCAAGGCGAGCGTAACCGAGCAATACTTGAAACTCTTTATAGTTGCGGACTTAGGGTTAGTGAATTAGTGAATCTACAATTATCAAATATTCATTTGAAGGAAGGTTACTTAAAAGTTACTGGTAAAGGTGATAAGGAGCGTCTTGCCCCTATTGGAGGTAGGGCAATTAAGTATCTTACCATTTATATTAATGAAGTCAGGAATCATCAAACGATAAAAAAGGGGCATGAGGATTTTGTATTTTTGAACAACAGAGGTGCAAAACTCACTAGAGTAATGATATTTCTTATCATCCAAAAGTTGACCCAAAGAATAGGATTAAAAAAGAAGATCAGCCCCCATACCTTTAGGCATAGTTTTGCTACTCACCTAATTGAAGGAGGAGCTGATTTGCGTGCTGTACAGGAGATGTTAGGGCACGAAAGTATTACCACAACTGAAATCTATACCCATTTGGATAATGAATATTTAAGGAGTAATATCTTACAATTTCACCCTAGGAGCTAATGCAGTTAAGACACAATATATTGAAAATGTACCTGCTAAAGGCAGTGCTCTGGTTTATGGTTGCTATGCCAATTATTGTCTTATTTTTTCAGGAACATGGCTTAACATTAACTGAGGTGATGATACTTCAGTCAATTTATTCTTTTTCAGTTGCCTTATTCGAAATCCCGTCAGGATTTATTGCTGATATTTTTGGTAGAAAAAAAACTATCGTATTCAGTACTATTTTCACTTTTATTGGCTTTTTGGTGTTTTCATTTTTTGGTGGTTTTTATGCATTTGCCATTGCACAAGTATTAGTTGGGATTGGTGGTAGCTTAATGTCAGGTAGCGATAGTGCAATAATCTATGATACCTTACTTGAAACCAATAGTAAAACTACGTATACCAAAATTGAAGGTAGGTCTTATGCTATTGGTAATTTTTCAGAAGCCTTTGCCGGAATTTTAGGTGGCTTCTTAGCAGTAGGTTCTATTTACATGCCAATTTATGTACAAACTTCTATCCTATTTTTTAGTATCCCTATTGCTTTTACATTGATTGAACCTACAATGCACAAGGAAAATAAATTGGATCGATCCTTTAAAGCTGTTTTGGAGGTTGTAAAGTTTGCAATGGTTGATAACCAAAAACTAAAATGGCTTATTATTTATTCTTCTGCTATGGGAGTAGCTACTTTGTCTATGGCATGGTTTGCTCAACCGTTTTTCAAATCTATTAATATTCCGCTTGCTTACTTTGGTATTCTTTGGGCTGTCCTTAATTTTTCAGCAGGAATTACTTCTTTCAATGCTCATCAGTTGGAAAAGAAATATAATAACTATAAAATGTTGTTTTACATAGCATTAGCTATGTCTACCTCATTTATATTTTTAGGTTATAATGCTTCCGTTTTTGGGCTTATTTTCATTCTTTTAATTTATTTGTTAAGAGGTATAGTAACGCCTATTTTGCGTAATGCAATTAATGAAAATACTACATCTAACAAGCGGGCTACTATACTTTCAATTAGGAGTTTAATCATTAGAATATCCTTTGCTACAAGTGCGCCAATACTTGGTTATATTGCAGATAATTATTCTTTAGCTATTTCCTTTTATGTTTTAGCTATTGGGGTAGCTTTCTTTTCAATCTTATCGGCAATAAAGTTGAATAGGATAAGATAAAAGTATAATTTTGCAATATGAATAGACTTAAAGAAAAATGGGGGATTACCTCTAATTTCCAAATTATCATAATTTTACTTGTATTCTCAATTACTGGATCTATTGCTGTAATAGTAGCACAGCCAGTGCTCAACCTGGTTGGCTTGAACAAAGAAGCTCTTTCTCCTTGGATATTTTGGCCTATTCGCATATTCATTATCTTTCCTATTTACCAAGTACTAATCGTAATTATTGGTGCTTTATTTGGGCAATTTAAATTCTTTTGGGCTTTTGAAAAAAAGATGTTATCTCGTTTAGGATTTAAACGCTTTGAGGATAGAGAATAAAATCCTTTTCTTATTTTTGGCTTCCTTAAACATTATTTAATGAAACTAATTATATCTTTAGCAACACGCCTTATACCTAGGCACTATTTACAGCATGTAAGTCACTTCTTTTTGCAGATTTTTTCTTTGTTCATGAGAGGAGATAAATTTGAAGACCCAATAAACGGAAAAACCTATCGTAAACTATTACCTTACGGAAGATTAAAGTCTCGTGAAAATGCCATTGCTCCTGATAGTATGAGTTTGGAACGCCATAGATTGATGTGGTTGTTTATGAAAGAGAAAACTAACTTTTTTAAAGACAATATAAAATTCTTACATATTGCTCCCGAATACTGTTTTATCAAACTATTTAAAGGAATGAAAAACTTAGAATATATTACTGGTGATTTAATATCACCTTGGGCGGATGTAAAGATGAATGTACATGATATACCAATGGATGATAATACTTTTGATGTAGTTATTTGCAATCATGTATTGGAGCATGTTGATGATTCTCATAAAGTAATGACAGAATTTTATAGAGTAATGAAGCCTGGAGGTTGGGGAATTTTTCAAGTACCTATCGATAGGAACAATCCAATTACGGAAGAAGATAAAAGTGTAACTGATCCAAAGGAAAGAGAGCGCCTCTACTGGCAAGATGATCACCTGAGGTTATTTGGCCTTGATTATGGCAAGAAATTAGCCGCAGCAGGCTTTAAAGTTACTGAGAGCGATTTTATTAATGAGTTAAGTCCTGAATTAGTAGTGCGCTACGCCTTACCTAAAGGAGAAATTGTTTATTTCTGTGAAAAATAATAAATTAAATTAATGAAGAAAATTATATTTTTACTACTGATAAGTGCACAATTATTAAATGGACAAAGTTTAGAGGATTTAGACTTTGGTACTGATTCTACTTTTGAAGTAGTAAGTTGGAACATTGAATGGTTCCCAAAAAACGGACAAGTAACTGCCGACTCTGTTAAAACAATAATCCAAAGCTTAGCTGCTGATGTATATGCGCTACAGGAAATTGATGACACCACTCTTTTAAAACAAGTGGTAAGTACCATTCCTGGTTATTCCTGTTATTTTAAAAGTACTTATTACGGAGGCTTGGCTTATGTGTACAATACTAATACAGTTCAAGTAAATGAAAAATATGAAATTTATACTTCTCAACCTTTTTGGAATACTTTTCCAAGGTCGCCACAAGTATTAGAGCTTACTTTTAACAATGAAGACTATGTGATTTTAAACAATCATTTTAAATGTTGTGGAGATGGAACTCTGAACACTAATGATCCTAATGATGAGGAAATGAGGAGGCTTTCTGCTGTAACACTTTTAAAACAATACATAGATAGTTTGTTTATTGATGAAAGGGTAATTATTGTGGGAGATTTAAATGATATACTAACCGACCCTACTGCTAATAATGTATTCAACTCCTTTTTAAACGATTCTGATTATTTGTTTGTTGATTTTCCAATTGCCCTTGGTAGTTCTTCTAATTTTTCTTATCCCTCTTGGCCTTCACATCTGGATCATATCCTAATTTCTAATGAGTTGTTTGCTGATTTTTCTAAACCTAATTCTTGGCTGTCGTGTATAAGGATTGATGATTACATGAGCAGCTGGAATGCTTACGATAATAATATTTCGGACCACAGGCCTATCGGTTTGAGATTACAAGTAGATCCTGTAATTAGCAATACTCTTGAAATGGAACCTAAAGTTAAAGACCTTATTAAAGTGATGGATGTTTTAGGAAGGGAAACAAAACCTAAAAAGAATACTCCACTATTTTATATGTATGAAAATGGTAGTGTTGAAAAGAAGATAGTTGTAGAATAAAAACCTAATATCCAATATAAATCACCTTTTTAGTTTCAAAAAACTCCTCTTCAAATAAGTCAGCTATTTCGTGCTTTACATGAGAAATTCCTCTTAGTTCTTCTGACAAATCCCCACCTTTTAGGTAAAGAATACCATTGTTTAAAGTATTGTTATGAGTGTGATTAAATTTTCCTTTTACCCACTTTTTAAAATCCGTCATATTGGTAACGGCGCGGCTTACTACAAAATCAAAATTTTCTTTTATGTTTTCAGCTCTTTCGTGCAGTGTGCTAACATTAGTTAAGCCAATTGCACTACTCACTTCATTTACTACTTTTATTTTTTTACCAATGCTATCCACTAGCAAGAAATCAACTTCAGGAAATAATATCGCTAAAGGAATACCAGGAAAACCACCTCCAGTACCAATGTCAAGTATTTTTGTTCCTTTTTCAAACTGAATAACCTTAGCAATAGCTAAGGAATGTAAAATATGGTTGGTATATAGGGTGTCCATATTCTTTCTGGAAATCACATTTATTTGTGCATTCCAATGTTCGTAAAGGGGCTGTAAATCAGTAAACTGTTTAGTTTGTTTTTCCGTTAAATCAGGAAAATACTTGTGGATTATTTGCATCTAGTACGCATCCTTTACTCCCGACATAATCTTAAATAATTGCTCTCTACTTCTGTGTAATTGTGCTTTTACTGTTCCCAAAGGAACATCTAATGTTTCTGCAATTTCATCATAACTTAGTTCTTTAAAATATCTTAGTTTTACTAAGTCACGATACTTTGGTTTTAACTGGTCAACAATTTGGCGTAATATAGCTATCCTTTGTTTTTTTTCCATTTCCTGTTCAGGGTTTAAATCCTTTGAAATCAAATCAAAAGTATTTCTTTTTCCATCTTCATCCAACATCATCCTGTCTATGGAAATAGTAGGTAATTTATTCTTTCGCAAATAATCAATACAATGATTTCTGGCAACCGTGTACAGCCAAGTGCTAAAGGCATAACTAGGAGTGTATAAGTGCAGTTTCTTAAATGCTTTTCCTAAGGATTCAATAGTTAAGTCTTTTGCTAATTCCTGATCCCCTACTTTTTCGTATAACATAAAGTAAAGCGGGTCACGGTATAGCTTCATTAACTCATTATAGGCTTTTGAATCTCCATCTTCTAATGCTCTATTAATTAGCTTTAAATCTCGTTTTCCTTTTTCAGTCAAATCATCTGTCATCTACTCCATTTTTTTGGTTTACTAATAATATTCAATAATACAAAAATTCCTTGTATACATAAATATACTATTTCGTACACAGGATGAATCCAATATAAATCCATTACTTTTAACGCTTTCATTGCTTTATAGTTTACTATATATGAAAGAAAGATTTTTACCCCTAATAATATAGTGCAAAATTGCATAGGTGCTTTAAGTAAAAATAGTATCAAAAGTGCAGTCCAAAATAAAAACTGAGCATGAGGATATAGTGCTAAAAGGACTTTAAATTTTGTTTTATAAAGTGGTGCTGTTGTAATATGTCTTCTTTTCTGATACGCCCATTCTCCCCATTTTCCTATTACTGCTGATGTAGAGTGTGCTTGTTCATTAATTTCAATACTTACATTATTTTTAGTTGCAATTTCTTGTATAAACAAATCATCATCCCCTGAAGCGATATGTAAATGATTGGCAAAACCTTTGTTTTCAAAAAATAAGGATTTCTTATACGCCATGTTTCGCCCTACTCCCATGTAAGTTTGTCCTGCAAGCGCATAGGAAAGGTATTGCTGAGCAACATTAAAAGTATCAAATCGGATGAGCTTATTTAATAAGCCTTTCTTTTTCTCATATCCTCCATAGCCCAATACAATATCAGCTGAATTAAAATTGCGACACATCTGCATTGCCCAATTTTTAGAGTTAGGAAGACAATCCGCATCTGTTAATAGTAAGTGTTCATGCTTAGCTGTTTTAATTCCTAATGTTAGAGCAAGCTTCTTCCCTGGTCGTTTATTGATGTGTTTCTCAATAGTTACAACTACTAAGTTATGGTATTTTTTCCCCAATTCTTTTAGTAAAACAGTTGTATCATCAACAGATTGATCGTTTACTACTATTACTTCATAATTAGGATAATCCTGATTAAGAATTGCTGGCAACTTATCCTTTAGGTTCTGAAACTCATTTTTAGCGCAAACAATAATTGATATAGGTTCGTTAAAAGTTGAAACACTTGCTTTATAAGTATTTAATTTAAAAAAAAAATAAGCGTAATAAAACAATAGTAAACCTAAGCTTACTAATGTTACTGAGAATAAGATGTTAATCATTTTATTATTTAGCTAAATAATTAAGAATATTTTTTTCAACTCTGTTAATCACATCACTTACATCTTCTTTTACAAATTTATCTCCAGTAATGTATTCAAATAATTCTATGTATCTTTCTGATACTGAAATGCAATATTCTTCACTCATTTCTGGTATAGATTGCCCCTGTTTTCCTTGGAAATCATTTTGAATTAGCCATTGACGAACAAACTCCTTTGAAAGTTGTTTTTGTTGATCTCCGTTTGCAATATTTTCTTCATACCCTTTAATATAAAAATAACGGGATGAATCAGGTGTATGGATTTCATCAATTAAAGTAATTACACCATCTTTATCTTTCCCAAATTCATATTTAGTATCCACAAGAATTAAACCTTTTTCAGCTGCAATTTCTGTTCCTCTTTGGAAAATATCTCTAGTGTACTTTTCAAGCTGTATGTAATCTGCTTCAGCAATAATTCCTTGTGATAAAATTTCTTCACGACTAATGTCTTCATCATGCCCTACATCAGCTTTAGTAGTTGGAGTAATTAAAGGCGAGTCAAATTTTTGATTTTCCACCATTCCATCAGGCATCTCAACACCACATAACATTCTTTTTCCTGCTTTATATTCTCTCCAGGCATGTCCTGTTAAGTATCCTCTAATCACCATTTCAATCATGAACGGATCACACATTTTACCAATTGTTACGCTAGGATCAGGAGTTGCTTCCATCCAGTTAGGTACAATATCAGCAGTTGCTGTTAAGAATTTTGCTGCAATTTGGCTTAATACCTGTCCTTTGTAAGGAATCCCTTCTGGTAGAACATGGTCAAAAGCTGATATCCTGTCGGATGCAACCATTACTAGTGTTTCGTTATTTACAGTATAGACATCTCTAACTTTTCCTTTATAGAATTTTGTTTGTCCAGGTAATTTGAAATTTGTTCCTTTAATTGTGTTAATCATTGTTTTGGTTTTTATATGCTTTAATTATATCTTTTACTAATTTATGTCTAATTACATCCTTTCCATCAAGGGTAACAAAACTAATGTCCTTGATGTCTTTCAATGTGTTTATTGCGTTTATTAATCCTGATTTTTGATTTCTTGGTAAATCAATTTGAGTTTCATCGCCTGTGATAATGAACTTAGCTGACCTTCCCATTCTTGTTAAAAACATCTTCATTTGCTGCTCAGTAGTATTTTGGCCTTCATCAAGTATCACAAATGCTTTATCCAAAGTACGCCCTCTCATGAATGCCAAAGGGGCAATCTGTATTGTTCCATTTTCTATATATTCATTTAATCTTTCGATAGGAATCATATCAAAAAGCGCATCATATATAGGTTGCATGTAAGGGTCTAGCTTTTCCTTTAAATCGCCAGGCAAGAATCCTAAATTTTCTCCCGCTTCAACAGCTGGTCTAGTAAATATTATTCTTTTTACTTCTCTGTCTTTAAGTGATTTAACAGCAATTGCTACAGCTGTGTATGTTTTTCCTGTTCCTGCTGGGCCAATAGCAAACAGCATATCGTTTATTTCAATCTCACTAATCATTTTGCGTTGGTTAGCAGTTCGTGCTTTTATTACTTTACCATTTTGCCCATGTAAAATAATATCATCTTTTGTTTTTAGAATTTCTGACTCATCCCCATCAACTAAACGTTCAATTTGATTTAAGGTTAGTGAGTTATACTGATTAATGTGTTTTATAAAGGCCGTTAATTTCTGTTCAAAATATTTAATTTGATCAGTACTTCCTATTATTTTTAGTCGCTCTCCTCTAGATACAATTTTAATTTGAGGGAATAAAGTTTTTATCTTATCTAACTTCCTGTTATTAGTTCCAAATAGTTTTACTAACTCAATGTTACTAAGTGTTATTAATTTTTCACTCATAAATTATACTGTTCATAGATTTATTTTAATTTTGGAGTTACAAAATAACAATATTTTAACTACTTCATCAATAGCTTTTCATAATAAATGGCAATAATTACACTTACTACTGATTTGGGGACAAAGGATAGCTATCTTGCATCAGTAAAAGGAAGCATTTATAGTCAACTTGATGATGCTAGAATTGTTGATATTACGAATAATATTACTGCTTTTAATATACCACAAGCTGCTTTTGTATTGCGTAATTGTTATAAAGATTTCCCTGTTGGGAGTATTCATATTGTAAGTGTTGATGATGAATTAAGTATTGAAAACGAACATTTAGCAGTAAAAGCAAATGGCCATTATTTTATTGGAACGGATAATGGACTTTTTTCTTTGTTACTAACTGAAATGAAAGCAGAAAAGATAATTCAGTTAAATATTGCTCAGGAATCAAACTGCCTAACTTTTGCTACAAAAAATATTTTTGCTTCTGCTGCTTGCCACTTAGCTAGAGGTGGAACAATGGAGATGATTGGTACTGTAGTTAACGATTATCTTGTACATAGAACAGATTTAAAAGCTGTAAGAGAAAAGGATTTAATTAAAGGAGTTATCGTTTATAATGATAATTATGGAAATGCCATCTCTAATATTGATAAAACTATGTTTCTAGATATTCAAAAAGGCAGAGATTTCATTATTTATTATGGTAGGGAAGATGAAAGAATCACTAGTATTTCTGAAAAGTATAATGATGTTCATCCAGGAGATAAGCTAGCTATTTTTGGTGAAAATCAACAACTTCAAATTGCTATGAATAAAGGAACGGCAAATACCTTATTAGGTTTAAAGTTACATGAAATTATTAGAATAGAATTTAAATGATTGCTCTCTTTAGAAAAGAAATAAGTGTCTTTTTTAGTACTCTAATTGGTTATCTAATTATTGGTATTTTTCAATTGATAAATAGCATTTTATTATGGTCGGATTTTAGCGATATGAATATTCTTAGCTACGGCTATGCTGACATGGATATTTTTTTCACTTCCGCTCCATTATTCTTTTTATTGTTTATCCCTGCTATAAGTATGCGCGTTTTTACTGAAGAATACTCTTCAGGGACAATCGAAATTTTAATTACTAAATCAATTAACTCATTGCAAATTGTCATAGCTAAGTTTTTAGCTGTTTTTGTTTTGGTGATATTTGCCATTCTCCCAACATTAATTTATGTAGCTAGTATTTACTATTTAGGAGAGAATATTGGCAACCTTGATCTAGCAGGTATTATGGGTTCGTATTTAGGATTAATCTTTTTATGTGCACTCTTTTCTGCTATCAGTATCTATGCCTCATCTCTAGCAAGTAATCAGATTATTTCCTTTGCATTTGCTATTTTACTGTGCACTTTATTTTATTTTGGGTTTGATGTATTAAGTGAACTTTCATTTTTTCAAAATTTCGATTTGTTTATTCAGCAATTAGGAATTTCTTTCCATTATGAAATGATGAGTAAAGGTCTAGTTAAACTCTCGGATATTATCTATTTTGTATCAGTTACTACTTTATTTATTAAGCTTACTGAACTTGTTATTACTGAAAGGAAAGCATAATGAAGTCTAATAAATCCATATCAACTGTTTTACTTATTGTACTCGTATTATTTATCAATATACTCAGTAGCTTTATTAATTGGAATATTGATTTGACAGCTGATAAAAAATATTCATTTGCTAAGGAATCAATTGCGATAATAAATAGTTTAGAGGATAAGTTATTTGTTAAAGTATATCTGAAAGGTGATTTCCCTGCAGAATTTAAAAAATTACAAAAATCAATTGAAGATTTGCTTAAACGATTTAAAGCAATAGCGAATAGTAATATTGATTTTGAGTTTATTGACCCTAATAATGTTGCAAATGAAAACGAAAAGTTAGCTTTATTTAAACAGTTGGTAAAGATGAAGCTATCCCCTACTGATTTAGAAATTAAAAAAGATGGAAAACAAGTAAATCAGATTATTTTTCCTGGAGCAATTGTTTATTATAAAGATAAACAAACGGCTGTCAATTTTTTAAAGCAGACACCGGGAGAATCGCCAGGAAGTAATATCAATACTTCCATTGAAGCACTTGAATATGAATTTGTATCAGCTATTGAGCATTTAACCAAAAAAAGGTTAACAAAAATTGCTTTTCTAGAAGGAAATGGAGAGTTAAACGAGCAACAGGTTTATGATATTACAGAATCAGTTCTTGATGATAATTTTAATCTTTCCTATTACTATAAAGTTGACCGATTTAACATTAAGGAATTTGCAGTTGATAGTACTACTATGCTTGCTGATTTAGCAAGGCAATCAGCCCTTTTAAATACCTACAAAGCTATTATAATTGCTAAACCAACTATTACTTTCAATAACTTAGACAAACTCCTTATTGATCAGTATATTATGCAGGGTGGTAAAGTGCTATGGTTGGTTGATGGAGTTAAAGCAAGTATGGATAGTTTACAGAATAAATCAGGAACTTTTATTGCAACTAAAAATGTTCTAAATATTGATGATCAATTATTGAAATATGGAGTGAGAATTAATTCAAATTTAATACAAGATCTGCGTTCTACTAAAATTCCTATTATAACAGGATATAGCAATAATATACCGCAACAATCTTATTTTAGTTGGCCCTATTCTGCTTTGTTAGTTTCGGATAGTAAGCATGCTGTTTCAAGAGGTTTGGATGGGATAAAGTGTGAGTTTGTCAGTTCAATAGATACATTTAAAAATAATATTCAAAAAACTATTCTTTTGCATAGCTCGAAGGAAAGCAGATTGAATCCTGCCCCAAGTAAAATTAGTCTAGGAATTTTGGAAAATCCTCCAACTCCCAATAGTTATAATAAGAAGTTTTTACCAATAGCTATCTTACTTGAAGGAGAATTTGAATCCGTATTCAAGGATAAATTAGTTCAGAAAAATCAACAGATACAATTTATTAAAAAAAGTGTAAACACTAAAATGATTGTTATAAGTGATGGAGATATTATTGCTAATGATTTAAGTAATTCTGGAGGTGTTTATCCTCTTGGTTATGACAAAAATATAAAATTCACTTATCCAGGAAATAAACATTTTCTAATTAATGCCGTGCAGTACCTTTGTGGTGATAATGGTTTGTCACATTTGAAAGTAAAGGAGCATAATTTAAGAATGTTAGATAAGAAAAAGGTTCAGGAAAATAGATTTATCATTCAGCTAATAAATATAGCTTTTCCAATATTATTATTATTATTATTTGCCTTGTTTTTTGTAAGGTATAAAAAAAGAAAATATGTCTAAAAAACAATTGTTTTATATTGCTCTTATTATACTAATGGCAGCTTTTCTTTGGTTTTTATCTGCTGATAAAAAATCAAGTCTTAGTGTTGAGAATAACTTTTCAATAAGCGACACAGCATCAGTAAGTAAAATATTTATTGCTGACAGAAATGGCACGACTATTACCTTAAATAGAAATGAAAAAGAATGGGTAATCAACAATAAATATGGAGTTAGAAAAGATGCAATTAACACTATCCTGACTACTATCAATCAAATTAGAATTCAAAGACCGGTATCGATAAATGCTTTTGATAATGTGATTAAGAATTTAGCAACAAGAGGAGTGAAAATTGAAATTTATACTAACCAAGAAACTCCTAATAAAACATATACTATTGGAAACTCAACCGCTAATTATTTAGGAACTTATATGTTTCTTGCTGGCAGTGAAACTCCTTATGTTATTCATATTCCATCTTTTAATGGCTTTCTTTCTCCTAGATACGGAATTAAAGTAGATAAAATAAATGAAAAAGATTGGCGAACAACTAATATATTTAGCCTAAAAGCTGAAAAAATTTCAAAAGTTATAGTGAATCATATTCAAGACCCTAAAAAATCTTTTACCTTAACTACTGCCTCAATGATTTTGCTTAATTATTTAGGTAATGAAGCTAGCTTTAATCAAGAAAATGCTTTGCAATTCTTGAATGCTTTTCAACTGTTAAATTGTGAAAGCTATAAGGATGATAAAGAGAAAATAGAATTTGCTACTCCCATTCATGAGTTAATTCTAAATACTGATACTTTAAGAACTTATGCTATTGGTAATGGTAAGTTGATAAAAGACAAGAAAGATAACTTTACAGTTAAACGAATGTATGCTACATTGAATAATGGAGAGCTTATGATTATACAGGATTATGTTTTCAACAAAGTGTTAATTACTATTGATCAATTACAGTGATAAAATGCTCAGCTATATCAATAGAAAAATTATATTTGACATTTAAAATAAACCAATAAAAAATACAACTCATAGAATGAAATTTATAGTTAATAGCACAGCATTGTTAAGGGAACTACAAAAGCTAAATGGAGTAATTAGTTCTAATAATACTTTGCCAATTTTGGATAATTTCTTATTTAGTATCAGTAATAGTAAAATGTCAATTATTTCTTCTGATTTAGAAACAACTATGATGTCCTCAATAAGTGTTGAGGCAGATGAAGATGGAAAAATTACTATTCCTGCTCGAATTTTAATTGACACCTTAAAAACCTTTTCTAATCAGCCATTAACTTTTATTGTTGATACCATTACTTATGGAATTGAGATGAGCTCGGAACTTGGAAATTATAAATTAGCTGGACAAAATGCTGATGAATTCCCTAAAATGCCAACTCTTCAAGCCTCATCATCAACTATTATTAAAGGAGATGTACTTGCTAATGCAATTAACAAAACTTTATTTGCAAGTGGAAATGATGAATTGCGCCCTGTTATGTCAGGAGTATTTTGTGAGCTTTCAAGCGAGCAAACAACATTTGTAGCTACTGATGCTCATAAATTAGTTAGGCACACGCGCACGGATGTTAAATCTGATAAGACTGCATCTTTTATTATTCCCAAAAAACCATTAACTATTCTTAAAAACAATATTGGTGAAGATGTTGATATTACTTTAGAATATAATGAAACAAATGCTTTGTTTTCTTTTGGTAATATCACTATTATTTGTCGCCTTATTGATGGGAAATACCCAAATTATGAAGCAGTAATTCCAAAAGAAAATCCGAATAAATTAACAATTGATACGGCATCACTTTTAAGTTCTATCAAAAGAGTTTCTATTTATGCAAATAAAACAACTCACCAAATTCGTTTTAAGGTTGCGGGTAGCGAATTACAGATTACATCTGAAGATTTAGATTTTGCAAATAAAGCTGAAGAAAGGTTATCATGCCAGTATAAAGGAGAAGATATGGAAATTGGTTTCAATTCTAAATTTGTAATTGATATGTTAAACAATATTGGTGCAGAGCAAATTTCAATTGAAATGAGTGCACCAAACAGAGCCGGTATTATTTTACCACTCGATGGTTTAGAGGAGGGAGAAAACACCCTTATGTTAGTAATGCCAGTAATGTTAAATTCTTAATAAAAAACAATGAAAAAAATAGCATCAATTCTAGCACTTGTATTTATAACTATTGCAAGCAGTGCTCAAAGCTTAATTCCTGTGAAATATGGAGTTAAAGTTGGGGCAAATATCTCAAACATTATTTCAACTTCTAATGAAGGAGTGAAGAATATAGAAAATTCTGCATTAATTGGAATTGCAGGTGGTTTTTATATGGAAATTGCTTTGAATGACAAATGGTATTTTAACCCAGAACTTATTTATTCGCAAAAAGGAGCATCATTCACATATGAATACACGCATGAATATACAGTAAACGAAAAAGATATACACAATACATCACATGAATTGAAATTAGCATATCTTGAATTAAACCCTACAGTAAGCTATAAAGCTACTGATAAATTGGCTCTAAATTTTGGACCTTCAGTTTCTTTTATTCTTTCACCTGATTACACTGTCTTAACTGATAAAGGTCAAAATGATAATTTAATCTCTCATCCTGAATTGCCAAAAGGAACTTATACTGAAGAGACTATTGATGTTGGTATTAATTTAGGAATTTCATATTATTTAACTGAAAACTTCTTAATTGACTCTAAAGTAAATACTAGCCTTATGAAAGCAGGAACTATTTCAAAATTAACAAATAATGGTGTTGTAAACGGAATACTTACAAATAGCCCGCAAGCGAATACTTATGAAGTAAAAAATAGTGTTATTTCATTTTCTATTGCTTACTTATTTTAAAGTAAAACTTATTTGCAGAAAATTAGAAACCTGCTTAATGCAGGTTTTTTTTATATATTTACATCATGAATAAATTAATTTTACTCTGTGCTATATTATTTATCAATACATTATCAGCCCAACATATTTACAAAAATAGAAAATTCTTTGGTGGATCTTTTTATATAAATAATGAATCTTTAAAGGATGTATCTTTAGGTGGGAGTACAACAGATGCGGATGGGAATGATTATTTTAATAATACACCTTTTATTAAAAATCAACCTAAAGTTTCAAAAACTAAAAGCAGAATTCGTTTTGATATGCGTTACGGATGGTTTCCAATTGATATGCTTGCTATAGGTGGTGATTTTGACATTGCTTCAAATAGTTATAATAGTGAAGATACTACTTTTTTGATGAGTACTTATATGCAAAACAAATCTTCTGAATTTACAATTGGGCCATTTGTTAGATGGTACTTGTTTGAAGTTGGAAGACAGCCTTATGAAATTGGTGCAATATTTCTTGAAGGTGCTTATAAATTCGGAACAGGTACTTCTACAGATACATATCGTTTTGCAGGAGTACAAGATTCTTTATCAATTATTTTTTCAGGAGAAGAGAAGTATTCTTACTTGACAACTAAAGCTACAGCAAAGCTTGGCTTTAGCATGTATCTTTCTGATTTCATTTCTCACAACTGGTTTACTGGGTTTTTAATTGCTCTTGAACCAAGTGTGCAATACGATTGGATAACAAGGAAAGATATGGCAACTGACCCTCTTGATGGGGGGGTTAAAAAAAGAAAAGAAACATCTACGGGATTAAGATTTAACATAGCCCTTATCTCCTATTTCTAATTAATGCTGATGCCCTCTAGCATTATCTGGAGTTATCTTATGGTCAATAATAATTTCATCAGTAAAAGGATTGTTACTTTTTTGCATTCCTTCTAGTATTGGTTGCCCAGCATCTACCCAAGCGGAATACCACAGATTACCGATAGTTGAAATTGAAAGCCATAATCGTCTTTCTACCATATCATCTAATTTGGTATGATAAGCTTATGAAAAATCTGCAGATTTTACTTTTATAGTTTTTGTACCTCTTTTTTCATAGGAATACTGCATATCTTGAAAAGGATTTTCTCCATAATGATCTATATCAATATAGTACCTAGGTGCCTCTTACTTTATCGCATACCTCCTTTTATCAACATCAACTGCATAATCAGTTAAGTGGTCAATATTTTTTTTTATAAAAGCCAACTAACTCTTCTGGCAGGGTAAAGACGGCATACCTATTTACTCTCTTATGGGCGTAAAATCCCCAAGGGACTATAGCATATAAAATTGAACTTTAAAAAAATACAATTATTTTAAAGTTCCTATTCATCTTATAATATAACTAATTTATCTCCTTTTAGGATTGGGATTATATCTGACTTAATAGGAGGAGATAAACAAAAATGAGTATCATCTTCCATGTTTAAGGACTTTAATCTTTTTCTGTGAGAAGAGTCCCTTAAATAATTAAATAAATCTCCATTTGAATTCTTCAACAATTGTATTGAAGCAAATAAGGAATCGCATGAAGATTCATATTTATCAGAATCCATTAGTAAATCAGCTAAACTTCCTGCAAAAATTGGATCTTCCAAGTTAAATACCCCTTTCCAACCTGAACATAATATAATCACATCATTATGTTTTTCAATTAAATGATTAGCAACTGCCTCAATATTGATGTAAGAAGCTGTAATTACTTTATGTCCTCTAGCATTATGGATTGCTTTAGTTCCATTTGTTGTTGTGAGTACTAAAGTTTTCCCTTTAACATCAGCATTGATATAATGAAAGGGTGAATTTCCATAATCAAAACCCTCAATTGGTTTAGCATTTCGTTCAGCAGCAACAATATATCCTTCTTTACCTTTGTAGGAAAGTGCTTCTTCAAGTGTCTGTACAGGAATAATTGCCTTAACTCCTGCCGTAAAAGCAGTAGAAATTACTGATGTAGCTCTTAACAAATCGACAACCACAACTGTTGATTTTCCATCAGCATATTTATCAAACTGATCAGCAGTAAAACAAACAGAAATTTTTTTGGATTCAGACATTACTTTAAGAATGGTAAAGCAACAACAACTGCTTTAATTTGTTTTTTACGTACTTGAATATAAACCTCACTACCTATTTTTGAAAGTTCCTTAGAAACATAAGCCAAAGCAATTGCTTTATTTAAACTAGGCGACATAGTGCCAGAAGTTACAATACCTATCTCATTTCCATCAGTATCGACAATAGGGTAATCTTTACGCGCAATACCTTTGTCGATAATTTCTAGACCAACTAATTTTCTAGTAGTTCTACCTTCTTTTTGAGCTTTTAATTCTTCATGATTTATAAATTCTTTTGTGAACTTAGTAATCCAACCTAAACCTGCTTCAATAGGTGATGTTGTATCATTGATATCATTACCATACAAACAGAAACCTTTCTCTAAACGCAAAGTATCTCTTGCAGCCAATCCAATAGGTTTTAATTCTATCGAAGTAGTAAAAAGAGCATCCCAAAGTTGCTTTGTTGATTCATTTTTGACATACAATTCAAAACCAATTTCTCCTGTATATCCAGTTCTTGATAGGATAACATCCTCAATTCCTGCAATATTTCCTATTTTAAAATTATAGTACTTTATTTCAGATAAGTTAATTTCAGTAAGTTCTTGTAACAATTCAATTACCTTAGGCCCTTGTACTGCTAGTAATGAATAATTATCTGATTGATTATTAATGGTACATCCAAAAGTATTATGCTTATTTATCCATGCCAAATCCTTTTCCATATTAGAGGCGTTAACCACTAATAAATAATTGTTTTCTGCAATCATATACAATAAAAAATCATCTACGATTCCGCCATCCGCATTAGGCAAGCAAGTGTATTGAATTTTACCAGGTTTAAGCTTTCTTACATCATTAGTAGTAATGTATTGCAAGAAATCTAAAGCCTTATCGCCACTAACAAACACTTCTCCCATGTGAGAAACATCAAAAACACCAACTTCATTCCTAACAGTATGATGCTCTGCTTTTACTCCTTCATATTGTACGGGCATATAATAGCCTGCAAACTCAACCATTTTTCCTCCTAAACTCTTGTGTATATCTGATAATACTAATTGCTTCATAAAAATTTAATTTTCACAAATGTATGAAATCTCTTTCCTTAAGATTTAATTTAGCATTGATATTAAGATTTTTTTTCTTACTTTGCATAAAAGTAAAATAATTTGAAAAAACTAGAAAGAAAACTTTCCTTATCTTCTGTTATTGCAATAAGTATTGCAGGTATGTTAGGGTCCGGTATTTTTGTGCTACCAGGAATTGCTGCTGCAAAAACTGGATCTTCTATCTGGCTAGCTTATCTGATAGCTGCTATCTGTATTTTACCTGCAGCTCTATCTAAGTCTGAGCTTGCTACTGCAATGCCTAAGTCAGGAGGTTCATACGTCTATATTGAAAGAGCATTAGGACCTCTATTTGGAACAATCTCTGGAATAGGTCTTTGGCTATCACTTCTTCTTAAGAGTTCCTTTGCTTTAGTTGGTTTTGGAGCCTACCTATTGGTACTAACAAATATACCTTCATCTGAAGTAGATACTTATATGCAGTATTTTTCTATAGGTTTTTTGATACTTATCATGTTTCTCAATATTTTTGGGGTTAAGAAAGTAGGTAAAATTCAATTGGTAATAGTTATATTAAGCTTACTAACACTACTTTCTATTTTATTTTTAGGATTACCAAAAGTTGATATGCAATTAACTCAATTTATGATTAATGGTGCTATGGGACTTGTTGAAACAGTAGCTTTTGTATATATTTCATATGCTGGGGTTACAAAAATTGCTGCAATAGCTGGAGAAGTTAAGAATCCAAGCAGAAATATCCCTCTAGCTATGCTTCTTTCATTACTTGTAATATCTAGTCTGTATGTTTCTATTGCTTATACTCTAGTTGGAAATGTGCAACTTGATATATTAGAAAAGGATATAAAACCTATCCATACATTAGCTACATTATTAGCTGGCGAATGGTTTGCTTATGGTGTAGCAATAATTGGAGTTATTACCCTTATATCTATGGCTAACTCTGGTGTTTTAGCATCATCTAGATTTCCTTTTGCTATGGCTATGGATAAACTACTTCCGAGTAATCTTGCTAAATTACACGATAAACACCTAACTCCTATAAATGCAATATTACTTACTTGTCTTATGATGGCATTAATAATTTTATTTTTAGATGTACCGTCAATTGTAAAGTTAGCTAGTGCCTTTATGGTAAGTATGTTTATTACTGTTAATGTTTGTGTAATTGTTCTTAGAGAAACTGCTGTTCAATGGTATAAACCAACATATAAGTCTCCATTATATCCTTATGTACAGATTTTTGGAATCCTTAGTGGTCTAGTTCTTTTATTTAATTTAGGATGGATGCCTATACTTGTATTGTTAATAATTGCCTTAATTGGAGTTCTGATTTATTATTTCTATGGCATTAAGGCTTCAAGAACAGGTGTATTAAGAAATTATGGACATAGAGCTGCTAAATTCCTATTTTTCAGAAAAACAAATGATGATGGAGAAACATCTATCGATAATTTATCTGATGAGAAGCATAAAGATTGGCTTGATGGTCAAATTAATCCTAATGCAGGTGTTATTATCCCTCTATTTGGCAATGAATATTCACCTGAATCTTTAATTGAACTAGGAGCTGCAATTAATCAAAGGGAAAGTCTGCAAGTAGTTAATATTAAAGAAGTACCAGATCAAACTTTTTTAGATGCTGTTCTTGTTGAAACACCAAAAATTAAATCATTAAAAAGACAATTGTCAATTGTTCAAGACATAAATAAATTACAACTCGATTTTGAATCAATAGTTACTCATAATGTGTCAGACACAATGCAAGTACTTTCTGATCATTTAAAATCTGATTGGCTTTTACTTTCGTGGGATGGTAGAGTAAGTAATGGTTTTCTAATAAATAATCCTTTAGGATGGATAGTAAGTAATATAAACTCAAATTTTGCGCTTTTCAAAGATAATGGAGTTAGATATATTAGAGAAGTAGTTCTAGCAGTTCGTCCAAATAGTAAGGATATTGACAAACTAATTCGTACTACTGCAAATCTTTGTAAATTTTATAATGCTAGTTTTACTTTATTGCATGTTTTATCTAAAGATAGTTCTAAGAGCAATCTTGAGAAGATTAAAAATAATTCTCACTTATTATTAACTGAGTACAATAATAAAGCGAACTTAAGAATTGAATATTCTGATAATCCCACTCTAACAGTTTCTGAACTTACAGCTGAGTACGATTTATTAGTATTAGGAACACCAAAAAAAGACACTTGGAAAAGCATGTTATTTGGTACAGGTAAGGATAAGTTTGCTGTAAATTCAGCATGCTCTGTATTAAGGCTTACGATTAATGATTAAATTACTCAATAACTATTTTCTTCTCAACAGAACCATCATCATAAATATAAAATAAAGTGTTTTTATTAATTATTGATTTTGAATTCACTTCTCTTCCTAATAAATCAGTAGTTCTTAAAAGAGTTCGCTCAGTTAAATTAGGATTTGAAAACCGAATAATACCAGGTTGTGTCCAAAAAATAATTGGCGACCAAGTTGCTGAACGATAAGCACCACCACTTGAAGAACACCAAGTACGAGCTTGAGCTCTATAGCTTGCTCCTGGTATTAAACCATTCTTATTTTTGGTTAATATAGGGTAAGTTATTCCAAAACCACCCACATTGAACCAAGTACTTCCTACAACATCAATTCTAGTTTTAATACGCACAAAGCTAAAAACTGAAGAAGTATCCCAAGTAAAAGTTGCTTTTGTATTAGTTGGTGTACTTACTTGTAAGTTATTAATATTTGTACACTCTCCTAAAGTTGTAAAGTTTTGTATTGAAGACCATTCACTAATATCCCCATCACAAAACCAAACTTTCATTTGATATTCATAATTAGTAGAAGGTATTAAGTTTAGCAATAATTTATTTGTTTTGTTAGTAGCTGTATTACACGTACCTAATGGTGCTCCCATATTTTTCTGGCTCCAAGAGCTTGTTCCAGTTATCTTATACTTAATTCTATATTGATCAACTGAACAACTAATTGTACTCAAATCATCCCAATTAATAGTTGCTCTATCATGTATTACATTACTACTATAAAGGCCAGTTATTCCAATTCCCAAGCAAGTTGGATGTAAGTATGCGTCTTGCACATGCATTTGTCCATTACTAAGCAATGCTGTAATTGTATCAGAATTGAATCCTAATGCAGAAAAAACTAATTGATAAGTCCCGGAATTTACGATTGCCGATTGATAATGACCTAATAAGTTAGCTGTTTCAGTAGTCAGTGTTGTTAGTATTTCCATATTAGCATTTGGTATAGCTAAACCAGTAATACTATTAATAATATTTCCTTTTAAATAACAAGCTTGCTGAAAATTACGACCATAAATTAATAGCCTTCCTTTTCCACTACTACTATTAATGTCAGATGAAATTATATTACCTGAAGGTAAATAAGGATAAGTACCCCAACATCCGTCAAAACCATTTCCACTACCAAAATAAGAATCATAATTCCCAACTTCTATCATATAATTAGGATGAGTAATATCATGCACTACCGTTCCATCACGATAATAAGAAGTAATCAAAAAATTACCATCTACAAAAGTATTATGCGGGATACTATTACTTCCTGGGTTAGATTGTATTCTATCTACTTCCTGTATATTATTTAGATCTGAAATATCATAAACAGTCAAATAAGCATCTGACTGCTCGTCAGTGGTAAATACAAAATCTCCATCATCAGAAACCCAAGAATTATGAGTAAATGTATTGGGAGTTGATTTAGAACCTAGAACAGTAGGATTAGCTTTATTACTAACATCAACAATATACACCTTACCTGCATAGATACATCCAGCATACATAGTATCACCTCTAACCATAGCATCATGAATGTATTGTTCATTCCATTGGCCTAAGTGAGTAGGATTTGTTGGGTTAGTTGCTACATCTAAAAATATAGCTCCATTTGCAGGGGCAGGAATTCCTGCAGGATTAGACGCGCCAAAAATATAAGCTATTCCATTCTCATCGATAAACAAATCATGAGCAGCCTCCCAATGTAATGTACTTCCTGTTGTAGGGTTGATAAAATCAGTAACATGCCAAAAGGTAGCTCCTGTCATGTCGGTCAAATCAATAATTAGAAGTCCTGCATCTGATTCGGTAGTTACGTATGCATAGTTACCATAAGTTTTAATATCTCTCCAAACTGAATAGATATCGGCTATAAAAAACTCTTCAAAAGGAGTTGAAGGGTTTGTAACATTTACACAAGAAACTCCATTTCTAAGTCCTACAAGAGCAAACTCATTACCAATACTATCAGCCCATCCCCAAATATCATTTCCTTTTGTTGTTGGATAGTCGTAAGTTCCTAATAAATTCATATTCAAACTACTTTGTGCTGAAGATAGCATAGGCAGTAATAGTAAAATAAAATATAATTTTTTCATTTAAATATGTTTTGGTGAAAGTTTATAAATTACTACAATATGAATTAATCCGATTAATTGTACAAATAAAATATAAAATGGCCAATCCCCTGTTATTAACGGGTTATTTACTGATGGCTTAGATAATAAAAACATATAATTTGTGTCAAGTGTTAAATTAATCGAAAAAACTATTACAAATACAATTTGTGCTCTTAAAAAAGTTTTCCACCAACTTAATGCTCTTAGTTTATAATTCATAACAAACATTAAATACAAAGGAACTAGTATCAAACTACCATGCATAAAATAATATTCAAATATATGCCACTTACTCGAACCCCAAATTAACTCAGGAGTTAGTAGAGCATTTAAAGCTGAAGGCAGAGCTAAGAGTAAAGCCCATTCGTACATCCATTTTTTTTTATTAAGTAAAACTAATATGCAAATAAAATAAGAAATATTGCACAAATGGAGTGGGAGAAAATCTTGAACTGTCCAATCACCAATAATTATGGTATATATATTAGTAGTCACATAAACTAGTATGGCAAAATAGGCAAAATACTTATTTGTTTTTTCTTTAAATTCAATTGATTTATTTTTCAATAAAAGAATTATTAAACTGACTATAGCTAAACAACTTACTATCCCTTTCCACCATAGTGGAGAAAAAGGATCAATTATTTCGTGCATTGATATGATTTATTTTAAAATTAATTTTTATTATCTGAACTATTTTATCTTAGTAGTCCCGATTTTATTTATTCTTATTTACCTAGAAAATAAACTAGCATAATTATTTTCTTTTGACTGTTAAGCCATCATATATGAAGAATTACTTTTTATTGCAAAATTAATTTTTTATTAATGATTCCGTCATTAGTTGTGATTTCAAAGAAATAGACACCCTTTGCATTATCATTTAGGTTTATCTTCTTAGTATACTCCCCAATAAACTGTTCTAAGTTTTCATTTAACAGCTCCTCTCCTATTACATTCATTATTTTTACTCTTAAGTTTTGTTTAGTATCTAATGTAAAACTCACATTAAAAATATCTCTTGAAGGATTAGGATAAATAAATAAATTATTGATTGCACTACCTCCTTCAATTCTAATAGCATTTGGTTGCGCCCAGAAGATTGGAGATGTCCAACCTGAAGAACGGTAAGCTCCACCTGAAGGATCACACCATGTTCTTGCAGAAGCACGGTAAGTTTGTCCTGGATTTAATCCATTCTTATCCTTAGTAACTAATGGATAGAACACTCCAAATCCACCGGCAGTTGTCCAAACAGCATTAGTAGTGTCTGGCCTTAACTTAATACGTGCAAAACTATAAGCAGCTGTAGTATCCCAAGTAAATGTAGCTTTTGTAGTCGTTGGTGAAGTAACTGCAAAGTTAATTACACCTTGACACTCATCAGCTGTAGCAAAGTTTTGGATAGCAGACCATCCTGAAACGCCACCACCACAATACCAAGCTTTCATATAGTACTCATACGTAGTTGAAGGAGTTAATCCTAAAATCTTCTTACTCGTAGTATTCAAGCCAAACACACATAAACCAGAACCTGACATTGTCTTAGAAGACCATGTAGATACTCCTGTTTCTCTGTATCTAATACGATATTGAATAACCATACAATTAGCATCATTCATATTATCCCAATTTACTCTTGCTCTATCATGAATTAATTCAGAAATATAAGCATTCGTAGGTGAAGGGTTAGTACATGTTGAAGTATACACACAAGAACTATCATCAATATTAGCAAGCGGGATATAGTTTAAGGCTAAAGAATCTGTACAGCCAAAAATAGAATTACAATTAGCACTAAAGCTAGCCCAATTATCAATATTTGTCCAGTTGGAAGTTGACCAAGATGGATTATCTACATCTACACAATATAGGTTCGCGTTGTAGGTGATGTCAAAATAAATTAAAGCAGTATTATTTCCATTTCTTACATCAAGGCTGGTAAGTTGATTATTATAACAACTTAATTCAGTTAAAGCAGTATTTTGACTTAAATCAAGGCTTGAAATCTGATTACCTTGGCAATACAAATAATATAACAACGTATTATTGGTTAAATCAAGACTTGTGAGTTGATTAAAATCACAAAACAACCAAGTTAAATCAGTATTAGCACTTACATCAAGGCTTGAGATTTGATTAAACTCACAGCTCAATTGAAATAAGTCAGTATTCTGACTTACATCAAGGCTGGTAAGTTGATTATTATAACAACTTAATTCAGTTAAATCAGTATTAGCACTTACATCAAGGCTTGTGATTTGATTAAACTCACAGCTCAATTGAATTAAGTCAGTATTCTGACTTACATCAAGGCTTGTTAGTTGATTATTATAACAATCTAATTCAATTAAATTAGTATTTAAACTCAAATCAAGGCTTGTAATTTGATTACCTACACAATACAGGTAATTTAAAGCAGTAAAATCTTCTATTCCTGTTAGATTATGAATATTGAGACTATTAACATTCAAATTTGTCACCGTATTAACATTTGCAGTAAGTACAGAATCATCTAAAATATTATCGTAGCCTAAATTAATAAGAGCCTGTTCAAAATTATCATCAGGCACATAAGTTTGTTGTTGATTATAAATACAACTTCCATCATCAACTGTTGCGGTAGAATCATAGTTAGCAACATTTACATCCATACAACCAAATACTGGACATGAAGCTGAACCAACCGCAAACATAGTGGGCTGATGCATCATTTGCCAAGCAGCACTATTTACAGAAACAATAGGAATATAACCATATACAGTGTAATCAATATTTGTTCCCCATGAATAGTTAATTTCATAACAACCATCAGGCAAACAAACTTGTAATGAATCAGTACCATCATCAGAAGCCACAATAATTGAGTCACCATATTCATTGATGTCCCAATATCCACCATTATCTACTAGATAATAAAGTGATACAAAAGATGAAGTAGTCATTCCTGTTTTTATTTCAATAAAATTATCAAAACAACATGAACCATCATCTATCGTAGCACTTGAATCATAGTTTAAAGATGTTGTATCTGTACACCCAAAAACTGGAGGGTGATGAGCAATTATTACTCCTTTCATATCAGAAGATGCATGAGGCTGACATACATAATAAAACGTATGAGAATCATCTGGGATAAACATTCCTGTTGCTCCAAACCCAAAACTAAAACCCCCATTTGAAGTATTTCCATTTACCAGCCAAACGCTATCGCTTACCTCTACAGCATTATGAGACCCTCCTAAAATAAAATTAATTGTATCTCCCACATCACAAATAATGGTATCTGGCGAGAAACTCATTCCTAATGTTGTTATTGTATAAGAAGTGTAATCACAGCTATCATTTGTAATATTTGCTAATGGATTATAATTAATTGCTAAGGAATCTGTACATCCATATACTTGAGGAACCCATGCCGCTATAGCCGTATTCAATAAACCTTCAATAGTTGAGTAATTTTGAGCTGTTACACAGTACAAAGCACAAATAGTTGTATATGATCTATCAGGATAAATTACATAATATCCTGGGGTGTAATATAATTGATAATTTATAGCAGTAGGTGATACATTGTTTGCTATAGAAAATGTAATTCCGTAAGTACTTGCAAAGTTAGCTACTGCAGCACTATCAGTTGCAGCATTAACTTCTAAAGCTAAGAATCTAGCAACATCTGTTCCGATTGGCCCATTTGTTAAATAAGAGTTTTCAGTTCCTGCTGCATGAGACTGACAGTGTCCACAAGTTGTACTCAATAGTTCTAATACCATTACATAACCACTATCAAGATAATCGTATATAGTATGTGAATTCCCGTTTATATCAGTTACTGTAAAATTAGGAGCATATCCAGTTCCATTTAATAAACCAGATTGTGCATTTGCAAAAAGTGTTATGCAAATTAGTAGAAATGTTAGTATTTTTTTCATGTCTGATAAGTTATAATTAGAAGGCTTCAAATGTAGTGAAAATAGAATAAACATTAAGGTAAAAAAATCTATAAGCAGTCTAATAAAATAAATAATTTTCGGTTACATTTGCAAACATTTTAATTTTATGAAAAATACAATCTCAACAATCTTCTTTTTATTATTTACAATAATTAGTGTTGCACAAGATAAGTATACAATTAGCGGTTACGTACAGGATGAATCCTCAGGAGAAAACTTAATTGGTGTTTCTATTTATGATAAAGAAACTTTTAAAGGAACAGCTAGCAATCAATATGGATTTTACTCATTAACCATTGAGGAAGGAGATTATGCAATCATTTTTTCATTTATAGGATTTAAATCTACAACAAAAAATATAACATTAAATAAAGATATTAGATTAAATATCTCTTTAGACAGTGATGCTGTAATAACAGAAGAAGTAATTGTAACCGGTGAAAGATTGGATAAAAATGTGAGTAGTTCTAATATGAGTCAAGCAAAAATAGAGGTTAATAATATTAAACAGTTACCCGCGATACTAGGAGAAATTGATATTATGAAAGCAGCACAACTTTTACCGGGGATTCAATCAGGAGGAGAAGGAAATTCAGGTCTTTATGTAAGAGGAGGTGGTCCTGATCAGAACTTAATATTATTGGATGAAGCAGTAGTGTATAATGCCGCTCATCTTTTTGGTTTTTTCTCAGTATTTAATGCTGATGCTATAAAAGATATAAATATAATTAAAGGGGGTATGCCTGCGGAATATGGCGGTAGACTATCTTCTGTTCTGGATATTACCATGAAGGATGGTAACAATAAAAAATATGAGGCGGCTGGAGGAATTGGCCTGTTATCCTCAAGATTAACAATTGAAGGTCCGGTTCAAAAGAACAAAAGTTCATTTATTGTTTCTGGTAGAAGAACTTATATTGATGTTCTATCAAAACCATTTTTAAACAGTGACAATGCTTTTAGTGGATCAGGTTATTATTTTTATGATTTAACCACCAAAGTAAATTACAAAATATCAGACAACGACCGATTATATTTAAGTGGTTATTTTGGACGAGATGTTTTCAGCTTTAATAATACAGATAATGGCATTGGAATAGAAATTCCTTGGGGTAACGCAACTAGTTCATTAAGGTGGAATCACTTATTTAATGATAAATTATTCATGAACACATCTCTTATTTTTTCAGATTACAGATTTGAATTTAATATAGCCCAACAAGAATTTGAATTAAAGATATTCTCGGGAATTAATGATTGGAATACTAAGGTTGATCTTCTTTATCAGCCAAATCAAAGACACACAATAAAATTTGGAGCAAATTACACTTATCATGAATTTACACCAGGAAATGCTTCTGGCAAAGCAGGAGAAGTAGTTTTTGAATCTGATGAGATATTTAAACAATACTCTAATGAAGGAGCTTTATATGTATCTGATGATTTTGAAGTTACTGATGCTTTTAAAATACATGCTGGTCTGCGCTATTCATCATTTCAACATAGCGGCTATATAAGCTTCCGTGATTACATTAAAAATGACTTTCAATCGAATGATGATAATTATAGACATATTGAGCCAAGGCTTTCATTTAGATACAGATTATCTACTTCAAGCTCTATAAAAGGTGCCTATACTCAAAACTATCAATATGTTCATTTAGCTTCAACATCAAGCGTAAGTTTACCTACCGATCTTTGGGTACCAAGTTCTTCAGAAATTAAGCCAAAATTTGCAGATCAATATGCTATAGGTTATTTCAAAAACCTAAATGATAATATGTATGAAACTTCTATTGAAGCTTATTACAAAGAAATGACAAATTTAATTGAATATAAAGAAGGAGTTTTACCTGAGGATAATACTAATTCTAGTAGTGATGGTTCTTTTGCATTTGGTGATGGTGATTCATATGGAATAGAAGTACTAATAAAAAAGAATAAAGGAAAAACAACAGGGTGGATTGGATACACACTATCAAAAACAACTAAATACTTTGATGAAGTAAATGCTGGAATTTCATTTCCAGCTAAATACGATAGAAGACATGACTTGTCTATTACAGCTACTCACAGATTATCAAAAAAATGGACACTAAGCAGTGTTTTTGTTTATGCTACAGGAAATGCTATAACACTACCAAGCGAAATTTATACTATAGGCGGAAAACCCTATACTGAGTTTACATCTAGAAATGGTTTTAGAATGGACCCATATCATAGGCTTGATATAGGAGCTACATACAATCCTAAGAAAAAGAAGAAATTTCAATCTTCATGGAATTTTTCAATATACAATGTCTATAGCAGAAAGAACCCTTATTTTATTTATCTTGCCTTAGAAGCATCTGATGGACAAGAAGGAAGTTTTGAAGATGGCAGTGTAACACCTAAAGCCTATCAAGTATCAATATTCCCAATCTTACCTTCTGTTACTTGGAATTTTAATTTTTAATTATGAAAAAATATATTTATATTATAAGTCTTTTATTAATTTCTTGCCAAGAAGAAATAACACTTGATTTACCACAAATACAAGACAAAATTGTTGTAGAAGGTTCAATAGAAAACGGATTTCCTCCTTATGTTATTTTAACTAAGAATCAAGGTTATTTTGATGAAATTGACAGCAATACTTACAATAATTTATTTATAACTGATGTAGATTCCGTAAAAATTTGGTATTATAATGAAGGAGAGAAAGTATCGAAAACACTTGAGCAAATTGTCGGGTTAGATTCACTACCTCCCATTTATACTGATTTGGATTACTTTAATAATACTGACAACTATGAATTTAGTAAAGAAGGAAGAACCTATTTTTTAGAAATAAATTGGAATAATCAAATTATTTCAAGTTCTACAACAATTCCTAAAGCTACTCCATTGGATTGTTTATGGGTTGAAAAAAGTGAGAATGAAGAAGAGGAATTCAAGTTTGATATAAGAGCTTTATATTCAGATCCAGCAGATCAAAATAATTACATCTTAGTTAAATCTAAAAGAATTCAGCATTATGAAAAAATAGATAGCATAGGCTGTCAAGTTAAAAATAACCCCGATTTTTCACTAAAAATTATAGATGCTGGAGCAGATGTTTTAATTAATGGACAAACATTTGAGACCTATTTTCCTAGACCAAGAGATAATGGTTTTCCAACAGGTAAATATAATGGATATCATAAAGAAGAATGTCAAGGTGATTCTATAGAGTTCTTAAAGGATGTAGTGTTAATTAAATATTGTCAAATTGATGAAGCATCATTAAAATTTTGGAGAGGACTAATAAGACAAGTTGGAACAAATGGCAATCCATTTGCAGAGCCATTGAATCTTGTTAGCAATATAACTAATGGCCTTGGAATATTTTCCGGATACGGATCTGCATATTATATGGTACCAATAGTAGAAGATACAGTAATTTTTGAACAACATACACCAGAAATAATAGATGTATTTTAATTTTAAAAACAAAAGAAATGGAAAAAGAAATAGAAAAAGTAGAAACATTAATTATCGGATCAGGTCCTGCAGGATACTCTGCAGCAATTTATGCAGCACGTGCTGATATGAAGCCTGTTGTTATTCAAGGATTACAACCTGGAGGGCAATTAACTACTACTACTGATGTGGATAATTACCCAGGATATAAAGACGGAATTACAGGACCTGAAATGATGGAAGATTTCAAAGCACAAGCAGAGCGTTTTGGCACTGATACTAGATGGGGAATGGTAACAAAAGTTGACTTATCTGAGCGCCCATTTAAAGTTGAAGTGGATGAAAAAGATACAATCTTAGCTGAAACTGTAATTATAGCAACAGGTGCATCTGCCAAATGGTTAGGAATGGAGGATGAAGTAAGGTTAAATGGCTATGGTGTTTCAGCATGTGCCACTTGCGATGGGTTCTTTTACAAAGGAAAAGAAGTTGTTGTCGTTGGTGCTGGTGATACTGCTGCTGAAGAAGCTACTTACCTAGCTAAAATGTGTACAAAAGTAACTGTACTTGTGCGTAGAGATGAAATGCGTGCTTCAAAAGCAATGCAACATAGGGTATTTAATACTCCTAATTTGGAGGTGCTTTTTAACCATGAAACAAAAAGCATTAATGGTACCCCAGGGCCTGTGGGAGTAGAAAGTGTTACGGCTATTAATAATATAACAAAGGAGGAGACAATTATTCCGGCCTCAGGATTTTTTGTTGCTATTGGGCACAAACCAAATAGTGATTTATTTAAAGGACAATTAGAAATGGATGATGCTGGTTATTTACTTGTTGAGGCTGGTACTTCAAAAACAAAAATTCCTGGAGTATTTGCTGCAGGTGACATTGCTGACCATGTTTACCGTCAAGCCGTTACATCAGCAGGAACAGGCTGTATGGCTGCCTTAGATGCTGAACGTTTTTTAGCAGATAACAAATAAATAGATTCATACTTAAAGATAAAGGCCTCTACTCTGTAGGGGCTTTTTTTATTATATATTTCGTACTTTTGATTTAATGGATGCTATTGATGTATTAATAAAATATTGGGGACACACTCAATTTCGCTTAAAACAACAAGAGATTATAAAGCAAGTAATTGACAAGAAAGACACTCTTGCTTTATTACCTACTGGAGGTGGAAAATCAATTTGCTACCAAGTGCCTGCACTCATGCAAGAAGGAATTTGCCTTGTCATCTCACCTCTTATTGCGCTTATGGACGACCAAGTTCGTTTTTTAAAATCCAAAGGAATAAAGTCAATTGCAATAACTTCAGGTATGCATTATAATGAAATTGATACTGCCCTAACTAATTGTATTTATGGAGGTGTGAAATTCTTATATTTATCTCCTGAAAGATTACAAAACGAATTGGTAAAAACAAGAATTAAGGAAATGAATATTAACCTTATTACTGTTGATGAAGCGCATTGTATTTCGGAATGGGGACATAACTTTCGCCCAGCATACAGGCATATTTCTGAGATAAGAAAAATAATTCCTGACACCCCTATTTTAGCACTTTCAGCAACAGCAACCACTGGCGTAATTGATGATATTCAAAAAAACCTTGATTTTAAAAAATATAACCTTATTCAATCGTCATTTGTAAGAGAAAACCTCTCTTATGTTGTTGACAATGTAGAGGATAAAAAATCACGATTATTAAAATTAGTTGACAAAATAAAAAGTTCAGTAATTGTTTATGTTGGAAGTCGAAAAGCAGCAAAAGAAATTACAAATTTCTTGTTAGATAATAAATATTCTGCTAATTATTATCATGGTGGCTTAGCAGCAAAAGTACGTGCAGAAAGACAAGAAAGTTGGACACAAAACCAAACTAGGATTATGGTCGCTACTAATGCTTTTGGAATGGGAATAGACAAGGCTGATGTTAAATTAGTAGTTCACCTAGAACTACCCTCAACAATTGAAGCCTATTTCCAAGAGGCAGGTCGTGCAGGTCGAGATGGAAATCAAGCATATGCATTTCTACTTGCCAATAAAGGGGATGTAAAAAAGCAACAGGATTTATTAACCCTAAGGTATCCATCAATTACTGAAATAAAGACCGTTTATCAGAATTTAGCTAATTACTTTCAACTTGCAGAAAATGATTTACCTGAACAGGCAATTTCCTTTGATATGGTAAATTTTACTGAGCGCTATAAAATAAGTAGCCCTAAGGTGTATAACATGCTTAAATACCTTGAGAAAGAAGAGCATATTAAACTTTCAGAAGCAATACATAGTCTTTCAAAGTTAACGATTAAAGTGAGTAATGCTGAATTATATAAATTCCAAATTGCTAATAAATATTATGATAATTTCTTGAAACTACTTCTACGTTCCTATACTGATCTGTTTTATAATTATGTGATAATTAACGAACAAGAAATTGCAAACAGATTTAATGTTACTACTGAAGAAGTTGTTCGTTTACTTAATAAATTAGTGCAATTAGAAATTGTTAAATATGCTCCTAAAAATAACAATTCTCAAATTACTTATCTAAAAGCCAGAAAGGATACTGAAAAACTTTATTTGGCTGAAAAAAAATGGGAGGAAAGGAAAGAGTACGAACAAGAAAAACTTGATAAAATCACAAACTATGTAAGTGATAGAGGTTCTTGCAGAAGCAAATTACTACTGCATTATTTTGGAGAACAAGAAAGTGAACAGTGTGGTAAATGTGATTTCTGTATTAATGAAAAACGACAAAAAATAAAAGAATCTGAATATAAAGAAATCACTAATAAGCTAGAGACTATTTTAATAGATAAAGAATTAACCATTGAGGAAATTTATGTGTTAATGCCAAATTTTCATGAGCAGCAACTTATATCAATAATTCAATACTTGTTTGATAACGATAGAGTTGGTAAATTTGGAAACAAATACCAATGGAAAAGCAATAAGTAAATGGGAAAATGTAGTTTTGTATTATGAAGATAGTATTTTTTGGAACCCCCCATTTTGCAGCCACTAACTTAAACGCATTAATTAATGCTGGATATGATATTTTAGGAATTGTATGTCCACCTGACAGCAAAAAAGGAAGAGGAAAACAATTAAAGCCCTGCGCAGTAAAGGAAGTTGGTATTGCAAATAATATTCCAGTATTACAACCTTTAAAGCTTAGAGATGATGATTTTATTCATCAGTTAAAGTCATTAAATGCTGATCTATTTGTTGTTGTTGCTTTTAGAATGTTACCTCAATCAGTTTGGAGTTTACCAAGTAAAGGAACGATAAACTTACATACCTCACTCCTACCAAATTACAGAGGCGCTGCCCCAATTAATTGGGTATTGATTAATGGAGAAAAAGAAACAGGAATTACTACTTTCTTTATTGATCAGCAAATTGATTCAGGAGCAATTATTAAGCAGAAAAAAATTGAATTAACTGATAAAACTACTGCTGCTGAATTACACAATACTTTAATGAATAAAGGAAGTGAGTTACTAATTGATACGCTTAATTCAATTAAGATTGATACTGTAAGTCATCAAGAGCAAGACCATAATTTAGCAATGTCAGAAGCCCCAAAACTAACTAAAGAGCTATTAAAGATTGATTGGAATAAATCAGCTAATGAAATACATAATTTAGTAAGAGGACTTTCTCCATTTTTGGATAATAATACAAAGCTAAAGGATGTTGCTATCTGCCCATCTGCTTGGTTTACATTACAAGATGATAATGGAATACAAAAAAGAATAAAATTACATTTATCAGATGTCGTTAGTAGTAATTCTGATAAGCTACATAGTATAAAAACAGATAATAAAACCTACTTGCATATCATTACAAACAAGAATGCTATTGCAATTCTTAATTTGCAAGCTGAAGGGAAAAATCCTATGACTATTCAGCAGTTTTTACAAGGGAATAAAATCAATGAAAACTTCCTTATTTCATGAGTAATTTAAAACATGATTTAGTTCAATACTTAAAAGAATTTGTGGTAGACGAAAGGCGTGAGCTTTTTGAAGAAAAAATTCAACAAAGAACTAAACACATTACTGTTGTACTCGAAAATATTTTTCAAGGAAGAAATATCTCTGCCTCTATCCGTTCAGCTGATTGCTTTGGTGTGCAAGATGTACATGTAATTGAAAATGATAATATCTTTAATGATGATTCAGAAGTATCAATGGGTGCTGATAAATGGGTAAGTACAACAAGATATAATCAAGAAGAGCACAATACCGCAAAAGCAATTAAGAAATTAAAAGCTGGTGGCTATCAAGTTATTGCCACTACCCCACACAATACTGATTGTGATTTGTATGACATTGAAATTAGTGATCAAAAAATTGCTTTAATTTTTGGAGCTGAAGTTAGAGGTTGTAGTGAACAAAGCTTAAAACTTGCTGACAGGCGAATGAAAATTCCCATGTATGGCTTTACGGAAAGTTTTAACATATCTGTATCTGTTTCTCTATGCTTACAACACCTTACTTACAAGATGAGAAAATCAGCAGTTAACTGGAGAATGACCCAAGAAGAGCAAGATAAAACCCTCCTACAATGGCTAAGGAAAAGCATTAAATCATCAGCCCAAATTGAAGAGAAATATTTGAAATTACAATCAGAAAAATAAATATCCTGAGTTAAAGACTAAGATATATATAACAAAAGTTAAACTAATAATTTGATTTTAAACTACTTACTAGAATTTTACATTTCATGAAGAGGTATGATATGTTAATCTAATATATTTACCCTAACTACGAAAATCAAAATAAATATGTTTTATTTCTTTAAAAAAGATTAAAGCATAAAAGCAATATAATAATATCGGGAATAGAAAGTAGTGAAACATTTTAAAATCTAATTCATGAGTCATTCCTAAATACAAAAATGGTGCACTAACTAAAACAAGCAAGTAAAGAGGCATACTAAAAGGATGTATATTCAGCTTAATATTTATTATTATGATTCTATAGATTTCAGTAAGTAAACTAAAAATAACAAATAACAATACAACAGCTAATAATTTATACTCTGTTATAAATAGAATTGCTAATACATTAATAAAGAGAACCTTAAAGAATTGTAGTTTTAGTTCGTATTTCTCTAAATTTGCCATTGTTAAAATATTTCCAGCCCCACCAACTAATAACCTAAATATCCTTCCAAACATAATAATATATAAATAAGGAGCATATTTAACTAAACCACCAGTATCATCATATAAGTAGAGTATATCTTTAGAAAAAATTATAATACTAATAATAAAAGGTGCGGCTAGTAAATTTATAATAAATGTAGTCTTTTTAAATAGAATCTCCAATTCACTAATCCTATTCTCACTAAATAACTTGCTTATTGCAGGAGCAAATATTGTATTTAAATTATTTATTAAAAATAAGGTTACTCCAGATATCGATAATAATATACTATATACACCAATATAAATCGTAGGTAACATAAAACTAAGTATTAAAGATAATGATTGCCCAGCAAAAAAAGTAACTAATGAAATTGTATACATTTTCTTTGCATAGCTTGTTATCTCAGAATCTATCTTAAAATCTATATCCTTCTCTACAAAAACAATTGAAAATACATTCTTATTAAAGAAATAAAACAATAATGATAATGAAACAAATGATGTAAACATTTCAATACCAATAAAATACAGAACATTATCAGTGTATATGAAAATAAAATAGGTGAGCACTGCTCGTAAGGGAACAATAATAAAAGTACCATACAACATTATTTCTTTAATCTTAAACGCAGATCGATATAAAGAAATAATAATTCCCATCAAAATTGAGATAGGAACGTTAATTGATGTTACTAATAAAAATAAAGAGAAGTTATTAATTTCTTTATATAAATAAACATCTAATACTGGAGCTAAAAAATAGATGATTACAAGAAACACAAAAGATATTACCAAAGAGTAATTAATAATCTTTCTTATAAGTTGTTTTGCAGACTTAAGATCAGCATCAATATACTGTGGAATATACTTGACAATAACCCATGGGATACCAAAAGAGATAATAGTACTCATAGCACCAGAGAATGTGAGAGCAGAAACATATTTTCCCCATTGTTCAATTCCAATAATATCAATAAGATATATCTTAATAAAAAAGCCTATAACAAAACCAAAAATAGAGCCTGCAATCCCCCAATTTGCTTGTTTAATTATTAAATTTATCATATATGACTATTTATTATATTGGATGAATCAGTTAATATCAGTAAAAAACGAATAATTCATAAATTCTTTAATTGTATTCTTAATATCATACTTCTCATCAAAAGGAAAGCTTCTTTTCTTCTTATATTCACCAAGTATTTTCTCTTTTAATGAACTTGGTGACTTTTCATCAGCTAACAAATTATTAATTTCATAATCAGGAATAAGTTCTGATATTCCTTGACATTTAATTGCAATAAAGGGAGTATTGGTAGACCAGGACTCTAAGTAAACGCAACCTAAAGCTTCATAATAAGAAGGCAATACAAATAAATCAATCTCATTATAAAAGCTATTAATCAAATTATGTGCTCTCTCTTTTTCAAAAATTACGAATTCTGATAAATTATGATCTTTCACAAATTTCTTACACAAGTCTAATTTTTTTCCTGTACCAATCAATTTTAGCTGAATATCATTTATCCCATCTAAAATTAATAATTCAATTGCTTTTATTAGAGTTATTTGATCTTTTATTTCCCAAAAGTTTGCAACACTTCCAATAGTAAAAGATCTATTTACATCACCTTTAATAGGATAAAATTTTGATGTATCCACTCCATTATACAAAACAAGTTCATCTTTTGGAGAATAAGATGGGTATTCTCTCAGTTGACTTAAAACTAGTTCTGACACTCCAATATTCAAATCTGAATGATTTAGTTGTCTGATTGTATTTCTAATTAAATAATTCTTTTGTAATTTCATAATAAAATTACTCCTTCCATTTAATAATTGAAGTACATCAAGTCCATGATGTTGCACTATTTTTTTACAATCTAAAATATTTTGCAAGTATGATGCCGGATAAGAAACATGTGCATGAGAAATTATAATATCATTTATCTTTTTATTTTTTAAGAAGGATTTAAACCTATTTGTATTTAATTCGTTAAAAATTCCTGGAGAAATAAACCACGGTAAATCCATTACTCTAAATATCATAATTTCAAAACCTTCAAATTTATAATCCTTTTCAACTGAAAAAGCAGAAACTAATTTAATGACTTTAATATTGAAATCACTTTGATTTCTAATTTCATTTATTTGATCAAAAATATAACTACCAACAAAAGAATTTTTAGAAGGAAAAAATGGAGTAATTACTAAGTATGTTTTTTTATTGTCCATTATGCAAATTTACAATTACTTTTTCCCAATCAATAATAATATTTTTCCAGTCAAATCTTTTAGCTAATTTAACAGCATTTTCAGATGACTTCTGAAGAGATACTGAATCATTAAGTAGCTCATTAATAATACTCTTCACCTCATTAAAATCATTTGCAATAAAGCCATTAATTCTATGCTTCATCCATTTAGAAGCACCATAAGAATTATAAACTACTGAAGGAATTCCAGCTGAAGCAGCTTCCAAAATTACCTTAGGAAATCCCTCAGATTTTGAAGGAAGAAACATTATATCTGATTGCTGGAATATTGCATCTATTTTATCCTGTGATAACTCTCCATGAAAAACTACATTAGAACTAGCATTTTTTTCTAAATTATCTCTCTCAGGACCATTACCAATTATATTAAAATTAATTTGAGGATAAAATTTAGCTAATAGTAAAAATTCATCTATCCTTTTCCTTTTTATTAATCCTCCTACAAAAACAATTGATCTTAAATTTTGAGCAATTTTTGAGTTAAATTGATGAACATTCACACCTAACAATAAAGGAATATTATTGATGGATATTACTGATTGAGTTTCTTGGATTAGAAATCTAGTAATACCAAAAACTTGCTTAAAATAACTAAAATGATTTTTCATGTTATTTTCTGACCCAAATAAAGCAATTAGATTAGGTTTACTTAAATCAGTTACATTTCCTTCAATAGTAGTAAAAACTGGCTTTTTGAGTAGTTTTGCTAACTTTAACACCCAAAGTGGAGTATCAACATGTTTAGGAAAATACGCTACATCACTATTGAGCATTCCCCATAAAAAGCCTAAATGCTTTGAAAAACTAAAAGGCTTTAAGCATTTGAAGGTATTTGCCTCAAAACTCTCACTTCTGCCAAAATGTGTAGTTAAGGCTAATACTTCAAATTTATCTTTATCCAAATACTCTGCAACTGCTCTACAATTTAAATTCTGAGCATTGGTATAATTAATATATCCACCAAGAAATACTTTTATTTTACTCATTTTAATAAATTTAAAAATTTTTGTTCATTAAAAGGAAAGTAAAAAGCAATTGCCCAATCTTTAATGATTTTTGATTTTTCTTGATAAAATTCAATTGAATCCAACTCGTCAATTAAAATATTAAGAGGGTAATCAAATTCATTTTGAAAATAATTAAACTCATTTTCAGAAGCAAGTAAAATTGTAGGAATCCCTAATAAAGCAGCCTCAAAAGTGGATGTCGAATAAGTAGTAGCATGCAAACTACATAATCTTAAGCATTCATTAATGTCAACAGTGGCAATCATAACATTGGATAATTTTAATAATTCTGACAAATCAACTTCATTATTAAACCTAGGATGGTGCTTTAGGTAAAAATTAACATCCACATGAATTGATAAAATAAACTCCCTTAATTCTTTTAATAAAATTGCATTCTCTTTTACAGTATGATCATGTGTGAATTGTAAAGTAATAAGGATATTCTTATTAAATTCTTTATGGATAGTACTTTTATAAGATATATTACTACCAATTACTAAAGTGTGATTTTTAAAATAATCTAATTTTTCATTTATTTCTAATATCTTTTGGTAAGATTCTCCACATAACAATAAGTTAGCATCGTTGACAACTAAATTACTTTCTGCTATACCATTTACTAAATAATTCTTTTTATTGTTGTGAATAATACCATGCTGAAGATCATACAACATCACAGAAGGGTTAATTCCCCTAAAAACACTAAGCATGCTTTGCGATAGAGTTATAAAATTTTTGAAATGAAACTGTCTAAAAAATACTTTAGCAATAGAACTGCCAATTTTCTGATCTTTTAATTGAGTATTCATCTCAGAACTAAATAGTTTACGCAAAAGAATAACTACTAGATAAATAAAATCAAATGGAGTAGTCTTTGAATTTCTAATACTTTTAATTGTAAAATCAGGCTCTTCAAACACAACATATGAGATACTATTTCTATCACAACTTAGCAAGAGATGTTTAAAAAGCTGATTTTCTTTATTTTCTCCTCTGTTAAAATGCTGAGGATAATAAAAAACAACATCATATTTTCTTTTTATTAGTATACCTGAAAGAAAAAAAAACATTGACTTTATAATATATAGAAAATTTCTAAACATTTATTTTAATAAATTTTGACTTTGCTTAGTATGAGAATAATTATCGCCAATATGAATAATAATATCATGAAAATAATTATCTAATTTTTCTTTATAAGATTCTCTAATTTGCTTTTTTAAAGTTTCAACTTCTTCAGATATAAGCTGCCCATTTCCTTTTTTTCTAAATCTAGGTTCGAGAATTTCTATTTTGATAACTCTAATATCTTTTGGGTAGACAGACATTCCCTTAATTTTTAAATCAACTTTCCAATCCTTAATATCATCAATTTTATATAAAGCCTTAATGTAAGTATTGAATTCAGGGATATCTTTATAATCTGCAGATGAATATACAGTATATTGTTCTTTAATAAATTTCTCAATTTCATCAAAATATTGAGATACAGGCGGCCATAATACAATTTCAAAATACAATTGATTACTAATCAAAATTTGTTGTTTTCTCTGTTGGATTAAATCCAATTCCTCAGTTGAAAAATTATTACTTTTAAACCAACTTATACCATATGGAGAGTGATCAAGTTTATTATTAATTTTTATAGCAATGAAAGGCTCATTAAAATACAATGCACATGCTAAGCGGTGTGCTCCATCTACTATGTGCAAATCTTTATTTACTAGTATTGGATAATTACTATCAACTCCATTATTATTAAAACTTGTAATTAACTCTTTAAAAACCTTCAAAGGATTAGTGTGAGCTGACCCTCCTCTATTCTTTTGCATCTTCTCATACAGATTAATCCCTTCATTTTCATAATTCAAAAAGGAATCAATTGCCATATAGCGAACAATTATGTCATATCGATTAAATCTATGGTCAACAACTTGTTTTGCTAGCAGGCTAGAAGTTGGTATCATTTGAAATGCATCACTATGCAAACTAGTATCATATCTAAAATAATTTTTTAGATAATTGAGATACAAGCTAAATCTATTTTGGAGTTTTCTGAAAATATTTTTTAAAAATGATGGCTTTGGTAATTCATGCTCGATTAACTTCCAGTTCCAATTTTTATACATTTTTGCATACTCATTCAATTCAATAATATCTGATTGATCCTTAATTCTATTGTGCCATTTTTTTTTATGATAAATAAGTTCAGGAATTACAAATTTGAAACCATTGTATAAAATATATAAATCTGAGTTTTCAATCAAATTATCATCTGAAAACAAGGAAGACCATGGGTTATTTACCCTTTCAATAAATGAATGTTGAGAAAGTGAGTTTGAAGCATATTTAGAATGAATTACAATATCAATATCATTATGTTTTCGAATACCAATTAAAGATAAAGTTGTACTTCCTACTAAACAAATATCTTCTTTTGAAATTTCATTTAATTTCAGGTATTTTTCAAGAGATTTAAAATCCTTATCATCAAAATCCATTAGGAAAGAAACAATTCCACAAACTCTCTTACCACTCCATCACCACCATTTCTTTTTAATTGCATAATGTTTGGAATAGCTTTAATTTTATCAACTGCATTATTAGGGCAAGCGGCAATTCCTACATGAGATAAAAGACCAAAACAATTTACATCATCTCCTATATAAGCAACTTCAGCAAGAGTGATATTTTCTTTTACGCATAAATCTTTAACTATCTGTAATTTATCCTTTGCACCATGAAAATCAAAATCCAAACCTAATTTCTTAGCTCTTCTTCTGTTTAGCTCTCTATCTTCTGTAGTTAATATCCCTACTTTTACTCCTGTTTTCTGCAAGAGCTGAAAACCCATTCCGTCATAAGTACAGAACTTTTTAAACTCATCTCCTTGTTCAGTATAGTACATTCCTGCATCTGTAAGCACTCCATCTACATCAGATAAAAATAATTTAATATTAGAAAAATCTAACTCTTCATTTTTTAAAACAAAACGTTTCATCAATGATTCAGCAACTATCCAATCTTCTGGCTCATCAATTTCAATATAAGTATATTCTGGCATCTCATAAATTCCGATATCTGCTGAAATTCTATTCTTCGTTGATTTTATATCAGCAACAGAGCTGATATAAAAAGCGCCATTTTCTATTAATGTCCCTTTGTGATCTTGTCTTCTTGGTCGGTTATAAATATCATAATTTAATGCTTTTCCGTTTCTCCAAGAAAACCTTTTAGATTCACAACAAGTTAGAATAGTATCATGTTGTTTAAACAACTCTAAGCCCTCATTAAAATGAATGCTTTGCGTAAAAGGTGAAGTTGCTTGCACCAACATAAAAGTATCTTCATTGGAAATATTTGAACTATCTATATATTCCAGCATAACTGATTCAGTAGAAGATACGTCTTGAGCATTTTCCTTACTTCTATTATACACTTTTAACTTTGAAAAATTAAATGAGTTTACGATTGACTTAATTTCATTAGAATCTGTGGCAACAATAATTTCATCTACATCTGAATTTTGTAGTTCTTGTAAATTCCAAAATATTAATGGTTTTCCACAAAAAACTTTAATGTTCTTTTGTAAAATAGACTTGCTTCCTCCTCTGGCTGGTATAAAAGCAATTATGCTCATTATTGTTTTCTGTATTTTAGTTTATCTCTTTGTACTTGTTCAATTGCTAAGACATCCGACTGCTTACATGTAAGAGCTTTATGTGTAGCCTTTAAATCTCTAGCTAATTTTCTTAATCCAGCAGGCTCTAAAGAAGCAGAATGATCTGTTCCTTTCCAAGTTCTATCTAAAGTAAAATGACGTTCCACCCAATTGGCTCCTAAAGCATAAGCAGCAATGTCTACTGCTATTCCCAAATGATGCCCTGAGAATCCAATTGTTTTTACTCTATCATTAAATTTTTCCTTTATTCTTAAAATTTCTAGCATACAAACATCCTCAAAAGGAACAGGATAAGCTGAAGTACAAGAATATAACACTAATCTTTTTGCCTGATTATTTTTTTCAAAAAATGAAACAATCTCTTCTTCTTCATCCTTTGTTGTCATCCCAAAAGAAATATGCACTTCACCTTGATAGTCATCTCTTAAAACTTTAAGCATTTCATAATGATTATTACAAGCAGAAGGTACTTTTATTAATTTAGGATTAAGAGAAGTAATCTGTTTTGCAGAAGTAGTATCCCAAACAGAAGTAGAATAAATAATTCCTAAGCTTTCAGCATATTCTTTAAGTTCTTTATGTTGACTAACATCAAACTCTAAAAATTCTCTATGCGCACCATAACTATCTCCATAGGAGTTTATAGGGTTAGGGTGAGGAGCATTATACTGATACTCAGTCAATAATTCTACATTATTTCTTTTTTGAAATTTAGCAACTTCAACTCCACTTTCTGCAGCTACTTTCAATAAGTGTTTTGCTATCTCCATTTCTCCTTTATGATTGCAACCAATTTCTGCAATCACTTTTGGAGTTTCATAATAACTTTTCATTTAATCTTTTTTTAGCTTTTCATTATCATCAAAATACTCTGAGCCTTGAGTATATCCATATTTATTTCCATAACCGTAGCCATAACCGTAGCCATAACCGTAGCCATAGCCATAACCATAAGCACCACTACCCTCTTTTACATCATTAAAAATAAGGTGTATGTCTCCTAATCTTTCTTTACCATACATGTCATCAGCATATGACAGTAGACCTTTTCTAGAATAATTCTGTCTTGCTACATATAGGTTAATATCTGAATAATCCATTAAGGTTAATGCGTCAGCAACCAATCCTAAAGGAGGGGTGTCTAAAACAATAATATCATAGCTTTCTTTTAAGGCCTTTATCATCTTTCCAAACTTATCACTCAATAGAGCATCAGATGGATTATTTGGTACAGGTCCTGAAACCAAAATATCTAAATTTTCAATGTCAGATTGTACAATTACATCACTTAATGACTTATCACCAAGAATATGGTTAGAAATCCCAATTTCATTTGTAAGTCCAAAATCAACATACATCCTTGGCCTTCTTAAATCACACCCTATTACTATAGTTTTTTTACCAGATTTTGCAAATACTATAGCTAAGTTTTGAGCGATATAGGTTTTACCTTCTCCACTTATTGATGAAGTAACTAAATATACTTTCTTATTATTTTCTGGATTGAAGAAATTTAAATTAGACCGCAAAGCTCTAAACCCTTCAAAGACAGCAGATTTAGGATTTTGTTGAGATAGTAAGATATTACCACTATGATTACTACCAATTATACTTAAAATAGGAATAGACGTAGCCTTTTCCAAATCAGCTCTATTAAGTATCTTTTCGTTTATCAACTCCTTAATTAAAAGTATAATCATAGGCAACATTAAACCAATAAGTAATGCAATTATATAATTTTTTGTTTTATCAGGGTCAACAGGTTTTTTAGAGAAATACATAGCAGGCTCTAGCGCTTTACTATCAGAAATATTAGAAGAAGATGTTATTTTTGCTTCCGCTCTCTTTTGTAATAAGAAAATATAGATGTTTTCAGAAATAGACTGTAAACGCTCAATACTTAACAGTTCTCTTTCAACTTTTGGAATATCTCCTAATGAAGTTTCCATTTTATTAATCCTATTTTTAAAATCCTTAATAAGCAAATTATTAGTTGACTTACTTAAATTAATTGCTTTTTTAAGATTAAGTACTAATTGCTTAACTTGACGATTATATTGTGATACTGAAGGATTATTAATTTGCCCACCATCAACTAAAACATTCTTTTTAACTTGTAATTCAACTAATTGATTTATAATCGAGTTCAAGCCAATATCATTAACTCCAAATGAAGTAGAAACACTAATACTTTCTAAATTATCTCCATCATTAATATAATTTTCAAGATAAGTATAGTAATTACTAAGACTTTTACTTTTTGCTAACTCTGTATCTACATTAACAATATTAGCATAAATACTTTGCGCCCTTAAACTTAAATCAGTAATCTTATTATTATTCTTATATTCTTGAATATTCATTTCAATAAGTGACAATGAATCACTCATTTCCTTCAACTGACTATTTATAAAAGAAACTGTGTTATTAGATGCTATATTTTTTTCTCTTAGCTCACTATTGATATAATTTTCAGTTAATTTGTTTAAGAATTTAACTCCTTTTATTTGATCCTCTTCCAGTATTGATATATCTATCACTGTTGAATTAACATCCTTTTGTGAAATTAAAATCTTCTTTTGATATTCAAGAGTAAGTCTTTTTAAATCCCTAAATTCAATAACCGTATTGGGCATATCAATACTATTTTCAGAATATCTACTATCTAAATCAACTATAATCATTGTCGAATAAAAATCAATCTCTTCTCCAAAATTATGATTTTCTTGTTTATTATTATCATCATAAATAATTGTATATTGATTATCATTAATATATTCAATAGTAATATTCTTTCCAATTACTTTAGTTATATCATTACATCTTATTTTAAATGGAGCAATAAAGGATTCAGACTCTTTTATAGTTCCAACAATATAGTAATTAATCTCAAAACCTAAATCAGATAATGTCGAATAAACTAAAGGATAAGATTTTAGCATTAATACCTTGTTCTCTATGCTTACATTACTACTTCCCATTGCTTTTTCATACAATAAATCGGATGCAGAACCCATTGAATTATTTTCCTTTATGAGAATAGAGGTTTCTACCAAATATAGTTCCTTAGTATATCTATTATATAGATAAGCTAAAGCAAAAGTCAAAAACAAACTTAGAACAAAAAAGAACCAATTATTAATTATCTTGAAAACAAATTGCCTAAAATCTATTATCTCATCAAGTTGATTATTAATACTCATACTTAGTTATTGTTGATTAATAGATAAAGTGTTATTGCTGATATTGACATAGAAATCAAGTTTGGTAAACTAGAAAATGAATAAAATCTTTTATTTAATTGAGGCACATAAATCACATCATTTGGTTGCAACATAAAATTAGGATTGTTTAATGTTTTTATATCAGTTAAATCAACATAAAAAATCCTATTTGCATCATTATCATTTCTAAGAATTTTTATTTTCTTCAGGTTACCAAACTCTGTCATATAATTTGCTAGACTTAAAGCATATAAAACATTTGCCTCAGGATTAACTACCATGTAATTTCCAGGATTATTTACTGCACCCAAGACACTTATCTCAAAATTAATTATATTTAATTTCACTATTGGTTTTTCAAAATAGGAAATTGCAATTTGCCTAATAATATTCTCTAACTCTCTTAATGTAAATCCTTCAGATTTTATTTTTCCTAAAGAAGGTAAGTCCAAAAAACCACCCTCTTTAATTAGATATCCATACAAGTATGGATTCTGCACCATTAAATTTGAATTAGAAGTTTGTTCCTTATTAAAAAAATCGTGTTGTTGATTGGTAACTGTGCTAATTTGTACTGATATTAAATCACCAACTTGTAAGAGGTACTTATTAGTATTTAACTTTGCTTTTGATACATCCTTAGATGTTCTGAAATATTCAAAATCCTTATTTGTAACACAGGATGAAAAGAAAAAGAGTAGTACTAAAAGTAATACTACGAATTTTGATTCTACAAAAAAAAATTTATTCATGAAATTGCAATTCTTTACTTGATTTATGATTTACAAATATGATAAAAAAAAATTAGATAGACAATGCTGAAAGAAATATTAGCATTCTAGTACGAAATCAAGTCTTTCAATTGAGTTTCAAAGCGTGCTTTAGCCAAAAACTCATCTTCTAATTCATGGGCAAAAGGAACAGGCGTGTCAATTGATGCAGAGCGCTTTACGGGAGCGTCTAAATATTCAAAACATTCATCAGCAATCATTGCTGACAAATCAGCTCCAAAACCACCAATCATACAATCTTCATGCAATACAATAGCCCTTCCCGTTTTCTTTACTGAATCCAAAACAAACAATTTATCCAAAGGAACAAGGGTTCTTAAATCAATTAAATCTGCAGAAATATCAGGATTATTTTTCAAAACTTCCAATGCCCAATGAACTCCCATACCATAAGTTATTATACTTACATCAGCTCCTATTTTTATACGGTTTGCTTTTCCTATTTCGGTCGTAAAATAAGCATCTGAAACCTTACCACTTAAGCTTCTGTACAAAGCTTTATGTTCAAAATACATTACTGGATTTGGGTCATTAATAGCCGCATTTAACAAACCTTTTGCATCCTCAGGAAAGGCAGGGTAAACTACTTTTAATCCTGGAGTATGAGTAAACCATGCTTCATTAGATTGAGAATGGAAAGGACCTGCTCCAACTCCTGCCCCTGTAGGCATACGCACTACAACATCTACTTTTTCTCCCCATCTATAATGAGTTTTTGCCAAGTTATTAATAATCGGGTTGAAACCTGAAGTAACAAAATCAGCAAATTGCATCTCCATTACGGATTTGTATCCGTTAATTGACAATCCTAATGCAGCACTGACTATGGCTGATTCGCAAATAGGTGTATTGCGCACTCTATCTCTGCCAAATTCATTCATAAAACCATCTGTGATCTTAAATACACCCCCATAATCAGCAATATCTTGCCCCATAAGAATCAAATTATCATGTTTCTGCATGGATTGTTTTAATCCATCTGAGATAGCATCAATTAGTCGTTTATCTGTTTTCTCATTTGATGGTTGAATAATTTCAGGAACATAAGGGGCATAAATATCAGCCAACTCTTTTTCAGGAGTTGATGATATCCTTGGCTCTGAATCAGCAGTAGACCAAGCCGTATTTATTTCAGTTTTTATTTCTTTCTTTAATGCGTCTATTTCTTCTTGGGAAATCAATTTCTCTTTCAATAAAAAAGCTTCATAATTTTCAACAGGATCCTTTTTAGCCCACATTTCCATTAAGTCCTTGGGAATATATTTTGTCCCAGAAGCTTCTTCATGTCCTCTCATTCTGAAACTCATACATTCCAAAATGACAGGCTTAGGATTTTTAACAATCTGTTCTTTTATATCCTTAACAGCTGAATATACTTCCAAAATATTATTTCCATCAATCGTATAAGCATCCATTCCGTAACCAATTCCTTTATCGGCAAATTGCTTACACCTGAATTGTTCAGAGCTTGGAGTGGATAAGCCATATCCATTATTTTCAATTACAAATATTACTGGCAAATCCCAAACAGCTGCTACATTAAGTGCTTCATGAAAATCACCTTCACTTGCTCCACCATCACCTGTGAAAACAGCAGTAGTTTTTTTATTATCTTTTAATTTATTAGCCAAAGCAATTCCATCAGCCACACCTAATTGAGGTCCTAAATGAGATATCATTCCAATAATATAGTGCTCTTTAGTCCCAAAATGAAAAGAACGATCACGCCCTTTTGTAAAACCATTCGCTTTTCCTTGGAACTGTGAAAATAAACGATTCAAAGATACATTTTTAGTCGTGAAAACACCTAAATTCCTATGCATTGGTAGTAAGTATTCATCCTGACTTAAGGCTGCAGCTACACCTACGGAGATAGCCTCTTGCCCTATTCCTGAAAACCATTTTGAAATTTTACCTTGTCTTAATAAAATTAACATCTTTTCCTCAACTAGTCTTGGTGTTAAAATAGACTTATATAAGTCCAATAACTCAACATCTGAAATTCCCTTTCTATTAAATTGCATCTTTGATTTTGTTTGACGCCAAAACTACTTAATATTTTCTTTACTTTGTTGAAAATTGAAAAGATGAATTGGCAAGCAATAGCAGTATTAATTATATTTGGGTTGGCAGTATATTTTCTATATAAAAAATATACAAAAAAGGATGATGATTGTAATAAAGGAAGTTGTTGTGATAATTAATTCTATCAAATATAAATAATAGATATAATAAATTTGTGATAATTACCAAAAATTATAGATGCTAAATAAACAATACATTGAAAATCTGTATAAGCTATCTATTAAGATAGCAGCTATTTTAATCTTATATCAGCTTTGCAGACTACTCTTCTTTTTTTATAATTTAGAATATTTTTCAAATATCAATCTAATTGACTATTTAAGGATTATTAAGGGGAGTATCCGTTTTGACATCTCAGCTATTTTTTATGTTAATTCACTTGTTATATTATTTAGCTTATTACCTAGTAATTTAATTTTTAAAAGATGGTATAAAAATGTAATCTATTATCTTTTCATATACTGTAATTTACTTGGAATTGTAGTAAATATTATAGATGTCTTCTATTATCCGTTTAGTAAAAGTCGACTTACAATATCATTCTTGAATGAGTTCTCTAATGAAAAAAATATTTTTAGAATATTACTTGAATTCTGCAAGGATTATTGGTTTACAATTCCATTATTAGTTATTGTATTCTATATTTTAAAAATTATAGCTAATAAAACTAAAATAGATTCCAAAACGATTCACTTCACTAAGAAAAATATATTTAGTTCTTCAATAATATGTCTATTATGCTTGACAACAGTTGTGTTTGGTTTTAGAGGGTCATTCATTTTTAATAATAGGCCAATAACAATAAGTAATGCCGGAAAATACACTAATAACCCTAATGAGATTTCATTAATAGTTAACACCCCGTTCTCATTAATTAGAACCTATACTCTCCAGGATCTAAAAAGAAAAAATTACTTTAAAGAAAGTGATTTATTAAAATACACTGATATAGTCAAACTATATAAAAGAAAAAAAATAGTTAAAAAAAATGTTGTCATAATCATTCTTGAAAGTATGTCAACAGAATATTATGGATTTTATAATAAAGATCAAAAAGACTATAGCGGATATACTCCATTTTTAGACTCTCTAATTAATCATAGTTATACTTCACATAATTCGTTTGGAAATGGAACTAAATCAATTGATGCTATTCCATCTATATTAGCAAGCATACCTGCTACAGAATTTCATTTCTCTTTATCAAAATATTGTACTAATAAAATAGATGGAATTGGTAGTATTTTAAATAAAGAAGGATATCAAACTTCATTTTTTCACGGAGCACCAAATGGCTCTATGGGCCTTGAATCAATGAATAAACTACTAGGAATTAAGAATTATTACGGCATGGATAATTATAATAATAAATCTGATTTTGATGGTGCATGGGGAATATGGGATGATAAATTTTTTAATTATTTCGCAGATGAATTAAATAATATGAAGGAACCTTTCTTTTCTAGTATATTCAGTTGCTCCTCTCATCATCCTTATAAAATACCAAAAGAGTTTAATAATAAATTCAAAAAAGGAAAACACCCAATGCATGAATGTGTACAGTATACTGACCATTCACTTAAACTATTTTTCAATAAGATTAAGCATGAATCATGGTTCAAAAACACCTTGTTTGTGATTACGGCAGATCATACAAACATCTCTTTTGAAAAAGAATATCGTTCACCAATAGGTATATTTAGAGTCCCAATAATTTTTTACGATCCTTCAAATATTAATCTTAATGAAAAATCAGAAAAAATTATTCAACAGATAGATATCATGCCATCTATCCTTTCGTATTTGGATTATAATAAGCCATTTCTATCACTTGGAAATAATATATTTAATAATAAAAACGGATTTGCCATTAATTACAATAATGGTTTCCAAATGATTATAGATGAAAAAGTAGTGATATATAATGAATTAGAAGAAGAAATAACTAAAATATTTGATTTCACTAAAGATTTAAGTCTAAAACAAAACATAATAAATGATATTGAAAATATAAAGATTGAACAGTATAAAAATAAAATCCAATCATTTATACAAACATATAATAATCGAATGATTGATAATAATTTTTCCCTTGAAAATTAGATTTATTATTAATCCTATTTCTGGTTCAGGAAAGCAAAAAGGTATTGAAGAATACATTACTGAACACCTTGAAAATTTTGAAATTATTTACACTAAAAAAGCTGGTGATGCAACTATAATAAGCAAAGAAGCAGCAAATGAAAACATAGATGCTGTCATAGCCGTAGGTGGTGACGGTACAGTCAATGAATGTCTAAAAAGTTTAGTAAATACCAATACAGCACTTGGGGTTATCCCTTGTGGTTCAGGTAACGGATTTGCTTATCATATAGGTATGGATCGTACTACTGAAAAAGCAGTTAAACAACTGAAAAATATACGGATTGAGGTTATAGATTCTTGCACAGCAAATGGAGTGCCTTTTGTTAATGTTTCTGGTATAGGTTTTGACGCCCACATTGCGAATTTATTTTCAACTTTAGCTGAAAGAGGTTTTATAAATTATGTAAAACTGGTATTTAGGGAATTGAGTTATAAAGCAAAGGAATATACCATTCGTTATAACAATATTGAACGAAAAGTAAATGCTTACATGATAGCCTTTGCCAATGCTAGTCAATATGGAAATGATGCGAAAATTTCACCTATGGCGGATTTTCAAGATGGATTACTAGATTGTGTAATTCTTAAAGAATTCCCAAAATGGAAAATTCCATTTTTCATACTAAAAGTGGCTACAGGAAAAGCGCATCTTTCAAAGTATGTTGAAATTATACAATGTCAAAAAATGACAATAAAGGCAAAAGATACACTCCTTCACTTAGACGGAGAACCTTTCAGAGCTAGTAATCCTATTGAAGTAGCTCTATTGCCAAAATCTTTAAAAATATTAATTCCCAATGGATAAAAATAAGAAAAATAGAAAAGGAGTAATGTATTCTACCAACCCTGATTTTGAGTTTGATTACGAAAATGAGAAAATTGATACCTTAGCAAATAATCAGCAAAACCTTAAAGTATGTATTGATAAACATAGGGCAGGAAAAATTGCAATCATCATAAAGGGTTTTGTAGGCAATACGAACGATTTGAAAGAATTAGGAAAAACACTAAAAGCAAAATGCGGTGTAGGTGGTAGTGCTAAAAATGGTGAGATTATTATACAAGGAGATCTAAGAGATAAGGTAATGGATATTTTAGCAAAAGAAGGCTATAATTACAAGCGAGTAGGAGGATAAATCTTTAAGAATAAGATTATTAAACTATAATTTTCTAATTCATTAATAACAGGAACGTACTAACTAAAAAATATTAAGTGCCCAGAGCGGGACTCGAACCCGCACGTCTATAAGACACATGACCCTCAATCATGCCTGTCTACCAATTTCAGCACCTGGGCAAAGTACTATGCAAAAATACATAAAAAAAGAATCCCGCTATTAAACGGGATTTTTTTAGTCTTGGTGACCTGGCTGGGGCTCGAACCCAGGACCCCCTCATTAAAAGTGAGGTGCTCTACCAGCTGAGCTACCAGGTCGGTCAAAATCGGCTGCAAATATATTACTTTTCTTTAATCAGA
>CATEYX010000023.1 GCA_949511925.1 Cryomorphaceae bacterium
ATGAAAATTAAAACTGCTGAATTTGTAATTAGTAATACTGATTACAAAACATGTCCTGCACCCAAAATGGCAGAATATGCTTTTATTGGAAGATCTAATGTTGGAAAATCTTCTTTAATAAATGCTTTAGTAAATCATAAGAATTTAGCTAAAACTTCCGGAAGACCAGGGAAAACTCAGCTCATCAATCATTTCATTATAAATAAAGAATGGTATTTAGTGGATTTACCAGGATTTGGATACGCAAAGGTTCCTAAAGCAATACGAGCAGAATTTCATGACATGATAAGCGAATATCTGCTTAATAGGACTAATCTAATGTGTCTGTTTGTATTAATTGATGCTAGACATAAACCCCAAGCAATTGACCAGGAATTCATGCATTGGCTAGCAGAAAAAGGAATTGCTTTTGTAATGGTATTTACAAAAGCTGATAAACTAGGAAAAGTAGAGCTTGCCAAAAATATTGGCTCTTATAAAGTTGAAATGAAAAAAACTTGGGACGAATTACCTCAGATGTTTATTACCTCAGCTGAAAAGAAAACAGGAACAGGTGAAATTGCCACTTTTATCGAAAGCCTAAACCCTCAGTTTAAAGAAATTATTTAGCTCCTTTAATTTCTGTTTGTTCTGCAAAAAACTCACAATAATCACGCAAAGCACCTGCCAATTTATCATGTCCTGTAGCACGCTCCAAAGTAGCGGCCATCCCCATCATAGTTTGATGATACATAATAAACATTTCATTAACAGGCATATCCTTAGTCCAAAGGTCAATACGTAAAGTTTCCTTATTTTGAGCTGCCCAAGCAGACACCATTAAGGCTTTAATTTCCTTCTCATTTGCTGCATTATCACTTGCATGCATTTCAATATTTACAGGCAAATTATTGTCGTCTAGCTCAATTTCGAATTTTAAAGTCTGTTTCATTATACTATTTTGTCGGTTTATATTTTGATTGCTGTAAAAACTTTCTTGAATCAGTCAAGTACATAAGCTCCTCAACATCAATTTCATTATTATCCATATACTCATTTACCATTTTATAACCAATATAGTAAGCTACTCTACCTGGCGCTTGATTTGGCATTCCTTTTGCAAAAGGAGCATAATCAACAAAAGTTCTGAATTTCTGTTCATCCTTAGAAAACAATAAATCCTCATGCACTATGTATTGCCAAATACTTGCCTCATTTTCTTCTACCCAATTCATTTGCTCATTAGTAAAACGAAATTTATCTTCAATCAGCAATTCAGGCAACATTTTATCAATACAATACATTATCTTACCTTTATAGATCAGCTGAGAAAGCAAATCTCTACCGCCTAAATATTGTTGAAAATACTCGTTTAACCAAACCTCCATTACATTAGAGGAAATAAACTTTTTTTGCTTCTGAAAACGCAAATATTCAGGATTAGCTAGCAATTGGTAATACTTGCTATTTTCACCTAAAAAGTTTTCCAAACCAATAGCAATATTATCATCATAAGTAACTACGCCATAATTAAAGCCACCAAAAAAAGTAGTTATTTCAGGTATAGGATAAGAAGGAAAATAATCAGAAAACTGCCAAAAAGCAAATTCTAA
>CATEYX010000024.1 GCA_949511925.1 Cryomorphaceae bacterium
ATAGTTCCAACATATATTCCTATATCAATAAATGTTGGGGAGAACATTGACCAAGAAGATGGTAAAAAATCTCTATGTAGAGAAGTTACAATAATTACAAAACGCTCAAACCACATTCCTATATTTACAAAAATTGATAAAACAAATGTTGCTACAAAACTCTTTCTTAGTGAATTGAACCAATACAATTGTGGTATCAAAACATTACAGGTCATCATAATTGCATATGCCCACCAGTAAGGACCTGTTGCTCTGTTCAAAAATGCATATTGTTCAAACTCAACACCTGAATACCATGACATGAAAAGCTCAGTAATATAAGCGGTACCTACTAGCGAACCTGTAAGTAAAATAATAATATTCATATACTCGATATGCTTTATAGTAATGTAAGATTCTAAACTTACAACTTTTCTCATGATAATAAGTAAAGTCTCTACCATAGCAAAACCTGAGAATAATGCTCCAAGGACAAAGTATGGAGGGAAAATTGTCGTATGCCAACCTGGAATTATTGAAGTTGCAAAATCCATAGATACAATAGAGTGTACCGAAAATACAAGTGGGGTAGCTAAACCAGCTAATACCAAAGAAACTTCCTCAAATCTTTGCCAGTGTTTTGCCTTACCACTCCAACCAAAAGAAAGGAAAGAATATAATTGCTTTTTCATAGGTGCCGTTTTCGCACTCATTCTATCTCTTATCATAGCGAAATCAGGTATTAAACCAATATACCAAAATACTACTGAAACAGAAAAATAAGTCGAGATTGCAAATACATCCCAAAGTAAAGGAGAGTTAAAGTTGACCCAAAGTGAACCAAACTGATTGGGAATAGGAAAAACATAATACGCTAACCAAGGACGTCCCATATGTATTAATGGGAAAAGAGCTGCTTGTGCCACTCCAAAAATTGTCATTGCTTCAGCAGATCGATTAATAGACATTCTCCATTTTTGACGAAATAATAAAAGTACAGCAGAGATTAATGTCCCTGCATGACCAATACCAATCCACCATACAAAATTGGTGATATCCCAAGCCCAGTTAACCGTTTTATTTAGTCCCCAAGCGCCAATACCAGTACCAATTGTATAGGCCATACAAAGCACCCCCCAAATAAATAACACGAATGATAATGAAAATAATATCCACCAATATTTATTGGCCTTACCCTCAACAGGCTTTGCAATATCTTTTGTTATATCATGGAAAGATTTATTTCCAAGTATTAACGGATCTCTAATTTCTGCTTCTTTTTGCATATCTATATATTAAGCTTTATTTCTAATTTTTGTTTGATAGAACACAGATGGATCAGTATTCAAGTGTTCCAATAATTTATATGCTCTTTCATCCTTCTTTAGATCTTGTATTTTATGCGTATCATCATTAACATCACCAAACACAATTGCATTAGTAGGGCAAGCTGATGAGCAAGCCGTTTGAGCGTCTTCATCCCTTACTTTTTTTCCTGCTACTTTAGCATTTAATTTTACTTCTTGTATTTTCTGAATACACATTGAGCATTTTTCTATAACACCTCTTGATCGTACAACAACATCAGGGTTTAATACCATTTTTCCATAGTCATCATTCATATTAAAATCAAACTTATCGTTATCAGAATATTGGAACCAGTTAAATCGTCTTACTTTATAAGGACAGTTGTTTGCACAATACCTTGTCCCAACACATCTATTATAGGCCATATGATTTTGACCTTCATTTCCATGAGAGGTTGCTGCAACAGGACATACAGTTTCACAAGGAGCATGATTACAATGTTGACACATAACAGGCTGGAATACTACTTCAGGATTTGCAGAAGGATCTTCCATTTCAGCATACATATCAATAGCAGAAATTTTTTCAGCCTTAGATAATTCTTTAGTCATATCAGAAGAAAAATAACGATCAATACGCAACCAGTGCATATCTCTTGATTTTCTAACCTCTTCTTTACCCACAACAGGCACATTATTTTCAGCGTGACAAGAAATAACACAGGCAGCACATCCATAGCATGAAGTAAGGTCAATAGACATATTCCAGAAATGACCTGTAGAATGATCAAACTCATCCCACAGAGTTACTTCTGATGCTACTTTAGGGCCATCATGAGTGGCATACGTTTCTTTATGATTTCCTGAATAAGGATCTTTAATATAATCAGCAAGCGTTGTTTCTTTAACAATCTCTCTGCCCATCATAGTATGATGCAATTGAGTAGATGCAAATTCATATTCGCCACCAACAACCTCAAGATCAGCTATTCCGTTTCCTAAAGAAAAAGCATTAAAACCAATATCATTACCACATTTTCCTGCTGCAGTTCTACCATAACCTACAGCCATAGCAACTGTACCAACTGCTTGGCCAGGCTGAATCATAACAGGAACATTATTAATAGTAGTCCCATTAACAGTAATATTTACCATATTACCATTTAATGCCCCATTAGAAACATTCCAGTTTTTCACACCTAAATCACGCGCAGTAGCTGCCGACATAGTTAAGTAATTATCCCAACACGCTCTTGAAAGCGGATCAGGTAGTTCTTGCAACCAAGGATTATTGGATTGAGAACCATCTCCCATTGAGATTTTTTCACTCATCTCAAATTCAATGCTGTTAATTTTTAATAAATTAAAAGAAGGGACAGAAGCTGAAAATAAACTTACATTTTCAGCATCTTGGTTTTGTGTAAAGTAACCATTATGTAATGATTTATTCCAATCAATAGATGAATAAAAAATTTGCAAATAAGTATGGTAATCTGATTTACCCATCCAAGCCATCATGCTTTCTTGGAATTGCCTGCCCTTAAATAATGGAGCAATTGTAGGTTGCATTAATGTATAAATCCCATTTGAAGGATTTGCATCCCCCCAACTTTCTAAGTAATGATTATCAGGTAAAACATACATCATTTTAGTAGCTGATTCATCATTATACAATGAAGTAGCAATCGTTAAATCTACTTTTGCTAATCCTAAATTATAACCTGCAGCATTTTGCAAAGTATAACTTGGGTTTACATTATACGTTAAAAGTGCTGCAATCTTGCCTGCATTCATTTCCTTAACAAGTGCAGCAACCTCAGCATCATTTCCTTGTTTTAAGTAAGAAGGATTAGATAAACTTAATGTGTTTTCGTAATTTCCTAATTTGTTGTTAATAGCATTAACTAAAGTTTGAACCTCAGCATCATTGCTATTACAAACAACAATAGATTTTCCTGTATTACTAGCAAGATCATTCGCCATTTTAGCAATTCTAATATCAGCAGTACCGCCATTCAATGCACTATATAAGTTAGATAATAAACCGGCTTGTTCTGATGGCTTAATCTGAATCCTATCATCAGCATTAGAACCTGTAAGGCTTAAAGTAGATTCAACTTGATAATGCTTAGCCATCTTACCCATCTTAGGATTCCTAGCTTTAGTATATCCAATTGAATAATCTGTACCAATCCAGTTTCCTAAGAAATCTGCCCCAAAAGAAACAATAACATCAGCCTTATCAAAATTATAAGTTGGCAATACCCTTACCCCAAATGAGGCTTCATTAGCATCTAATATTCCACTGTAAGAAACTGCATCCATTTGCACATGTATAACATTTCCATAATTATTAGAAAAATCAGCAATTAATTTTTTAGTAGAAGGGCTGATAATAGTAGAAGATAAAATAGCAATCTTTCCTCCTGTGTTTTTTATCTCATTTAACTTTTTGATGATTTCAGCATCAGCACTATTCCAATCTATATCCACACCATCTTTCATTGGACTCTTCAATCTTGAGGAATCGTATAATGAAAGCACAGAAGCTTGAACCCTAGCATTAGTGGATGATTTGTTTGATTCTATCTTGATAGGCCGACCTTCTCTAGTTTTTACTAAGACTGAAGCATAATCGTAACCATCATACATGGTAGTCGCATAGAAGTTAGCAATACCTGGAGTGATTTCTTCAGGTTTAATTACATATGGAATAGATCTATTTATAGGCGCCTCACAAGCTGCTAAAGTTGCAGCAGCTGTACTAAATCCTAAAAACTTCAAGAAATCTCTACGAGATGTAGAAGTAGTAGATAATTCCTTATCGCCTAAAAATTCATCAACAGGAATTTCATCTACAAACTCATTCTGCTCTAATTTATCAACTAAAGGATCTTCATTTAGCTGAGCTAAACCTTTCCAGTATTTTTTTGCTTTTGTCATTTTATATAGAAATTAAAATCTAAATATTTTATTAATAATGGCACTTACCACATTCCAAACCACCCATCTTTTCAACTGTAATTTTTTCCCCAGCATACTTTTCCTTCATCTTCTCATGCATTTCAGTGTAATAATCATTTCCTTCCATCTTCACTTCCGTTTCTCTATGGCACTCAATACACCAGCCCATAGTTAATGGTGAAGATTGTTTTACTACGTCCATTTCCTCAATAGCACCATGACAGTCTTGACATTCTAACTGACCCACAGTAACGTGCTGTGAATGATTAAAATAAGCTAAATCAGGTAAGTTATGAATTCTAACCCACTCTATAGGTTTTTGCTCATAACCTGGAATATAAGTTCTACTATCTGGATCGTAACCAATAGCATCATATATTTTCTGAATTTCTGCAGTACCAGTTGTTGTCCCAGAAACAATATTAGCATGACAATTCATACAAACATTAGCAGAAGGAATTGCAGAATGTTTTGATGTACGAGCTGAAGTATGGCAGTAGTTGCAATCAATACTATTGTCACCTGCATGAATTTTGTGTGAGAAAGCAATTGGTTGTTCTGGTTGATAGTTAGTAGTTACACCAACTCCCATCATAGAATCAAAAGCAAACTTTAACACTACGATTGCAATAAAAAACCCAACAAATAATTTATTAATAATCTTTGAAAAGAATAAATTTTTCTGAGATATTAAAGTTTGAGAAACTGTTTCAGTTTTTTGACCTAAACTCTCTTTCAGGCTATTTTTCACTGAAGTTAAGACAAATACTAACAATAATAAAATTAAGAGAACAATCATCATTTTTGTTGAATCCTTCATTCCTTCTTCAACGATCACCTCGTTGGTAGCTAAAACAGCAACTTCTTCAATAGGAGGATTTTCCAAGTAAGCATACAGCGCTTCAGAATCTTCATCAGAAAAATAGAAGTTAGTCATAGCTACCTTATTATACTCTTCAAAAATAGCTATTGCATCAGCATCACCAGAAGCAATTAATTCTGAAGAGCTATTGATCCACTTTTTTAACCATTCTTTTGTTCGTCTTTCGGTTACTCCCCCTAAGTCAGGCCCTACTAATCTCCCTCCACCAATCATGTGACAAGCAGTACAATTAGCTTTGAAAATTGCAGCTCCATCAGACTGAGCAGAAACTTGAAAAGTGAAAGAGAATAAAACCGCAAGTAGTAAAATGCCGCTTTTAAAGTTATTAATTCGAATCATGTTAAATATATCTTCAATTTTAGGCTGCAAATTTATATTTTACAACTTAAAAAAACATAATGAATATCAACTATTCTGCTAATTTATAATTATTCTAAATAAAGGTTATTTACTATAGTAAAAAAAGAAAAAAAAGTAGAATTTATAAGGACGAAATTTCAATAACCTCTTTAACTTGAGGGACTGCACGCTTAATTGCAACTTCAACTCCATTCTTTAGAGTCATCATGCTAATATTACAACTACTACAGGCGCCTACTAATTCCACCTTCACTACCCATTGATCAGTAAGTTCAATAAAATTAATATCCCCCCCATCATCCTGCAAGAAAGGTCTAATTTCCTCTAGAGAAACTTCAATTTTATCTAGTATTTTTTTATCTGTTATTATGCCCATAATTATTTTGTTGAACAGCCCGCACTATGTGTAGTTTGAACTGCTGAAGTTGGAGGTAAAGCTACATTTCTTTTTTTAATGGAAGCTACTACATTTTTTGCCATATTTAAAAGTTCAATTGCAATAGGAGTTGCTCCTTGTAAAATAGCGGGCCTACCAGCGTCTGCAGCTTCTCTTATTGATTGTACAATTGGAATTTCAGCTAACAAATCAATATCCATTTGCTCAGCTAGGCCTTTTGCCCCTTCTTTTCCAAAGATGTAATATTTATTATCTGGTAACTCTTCAGGAGTGAAATAAGACATGTTTTCTATCATCCCTAAAACAGGAACATCTATGCTATCCATACGGAACATATTCACTCCTTTTCGAGCATCAGCCAAAGCAATATGCTGAGGTGTACTTACCACTACGGCACCTGTCAAAGGAATGGATTGAACTAACGATAAATGAATATCACCAGTGCCTGGAGGCAAGTCTACCACCAAGTAATCAAGCTCGCCCCAATGTGTATCCCACAATAACTGATTTAAAGCTTTAGAAGCCATAGGCCCTCTCCAAACTACAGCCTGTTGGCTTTGAGCAAAAAAACCAATTGAAAGCAACTTTACACCATAACTTTCTAAAGGTTTTATTTTTGACTTTCCGTCAACATTAACAGTAGTTGGTGTTTCTCCTTCCAAGCCAAACATGATAGGCATGGATGGACCATAAATATCGGCATCAATGACTCCAACTTTATAACCTAAGTCAGACAAACCGACTGCTAAGTTAGCCGCAATGGTTGATTTTCCAACTCCACCTTTACCAGATGAAACTGCAATTATACTTTCAACTCCCGGTATAGGATTACCTTTTATATTGTTTTCCTTTACAGGCGCATTAACAATAAGATTTACTTTAACTTTAGATTTTTCATAAGCATGTTCATGAATGGCCTTCAAACAATCGACCTCAACCTTCTTCTTATACTGTAAAGTAGGATTCTTAATTTCGACATCAAGTTCGACGTCTGAACCAAATAGTTGTATGTTTTTAATTGCACCACTATCTACAATATTTTGATTCTCATTAGGCAAAGTAATATGCTGCAATGCTGCAATAACAACCTCTTTAGTCAACTTCATCTTAAAATTAATAAGTTATTTTAATTTGTTTTAGAGCCTTTATTATCACCATCAATCCAGTAGTGATCTTTAACTTGACCTAAGTATTTGAAACCACGATCTTTATATTGTATTTCAGCTTCCTTAATTTGCTCATACGTTTCTCGCATCATCCTAATTGCTTTACTTGTATTATTTAAAGTAATTGTCATGTAATATCCATCCTTAAGTCTCTTTGGGATTTTAGATGGTCTTCCGCTTTTTTTCATAACCACAAACCTACAGAAAATATTAAGAAAAAAAGTCAGGTTATCAGTATTAAAAATTACACTCTACTTAAATGATTAAAATAAGCTTTAATATGGAGATTTTCAACACTAAATGATTGGCTATGAGAAATACTTTTTTAAGAGTAGGCCATAAATACTACTCGGCGCCCAAAAGTATTTTTCCAAATCAACAATATTATTCGACTCTAAATTTCTTTTACATACACACCAGTAAATTCTTCTGGTTGTGAAGTGAAAATTACTGCTCCTACGGAATTAAAAACGCTCATTTTTAGCGTACGCACATCTTCAGTAAACACCTCAAAACTAAAAAATCCATCAAAAGGATTAGGACTAATATCAATAGAAATTACCCAACAACTACTGTCCTCAATATTGGCAAGCATATCATAATTTGTTGCCGTACTATCCAAACAACAATAAACACAAATTGGCTCGAAACAATTATTTGTTTTTTTGCATGAATAAAGCACCAAAAATAAAATACAAGTATAAAGTATGTTTTTCGTAAGTCGCTAAACTATAAAAATATAGGCATTCTAGTAAATCTCAAAACCAACAACTATTTCAACCTAAATCTCAAATAAGTAATTGGCAAACCTTTATTCAAATAGATTTGTTCGTAATGGGTTTTAATTTCCATGTGTTCTCTTTGAACTGGGGAAGTATACAAATCATGTGTACTATCCTCCAGAATATGATTTTGGCCCGTAATAATTCCTAAAGTAAATCCATGTAAAAATTGGCTGTCTGTTTTCAGATGAATGACTCCATCTTTCTTAAGAATATTATTATACCTTTTTAAAAAATCAGGATGTGTTAAGCGTTTTGTACCTCTTCTTTTTTTTAATTGTGGATCAGGGAAAGTAATCCAAATTTCATCCACTTCTTCTTGTGCAAAACAAGTTTCTATCCAATCAATCCGGATACGCAAAAACCCTACATTACTCAATCCTTTTTCCAAAGCATCAGTTGCTCCTTGCCAAATTCTAGCTCCTTTTATATCTACTCCTAAAAAATTCTTCTCAGGAAATTTTTCTGCCAAGCCTACGCTATATTCTCCCATTCCACAACCCAACTCCAGCACCAAAGGATTTTCGTTTTTAAAAAAATCCTTTTTCCAATTACCCTTCATTGGATACCCCTGCTCCAATACCTGCAAATCAGGTTGATGAACATGGGGATACTCCTGGGTCTGAGCAAACTTTTTTAACTTATTTTTTGCCAAAATTATTATTTTGATGCAAAAATACTTTGTTTTAAGTATTTTCGGCTTGTGAAAGTAAAAAAACGAATTTTAGTAGCTCCACTAGATTGGGGGATAGGACACTCAACTCGGTGTATTCCTGTTATTAATGCTTTAATAAGTAATAATTATGAAGTAATACTGGCAGCTGACTCACGTCCATTGCATTTGTTAAGCACTGAATTTCCACAATTAGAAATGATTCGTTTTGAAGGATACAACATGAAATATTCAAAGTATTTACCTATGAGTCTAAGTATGATTTTTCAAATTCCAAAACTATTATGGAACATAAAAAAGGAAAATTCTGCTCTTGATGAAATTATTAAAGGGTATCAAATTGATGGAGTAATTTCGGACAATCGTTTTGGTCTGTATTCGTCAAAAGTACCTTGTGTTTTCATTACACATCAGTTAGAAATACAAGCACCTTCTTTTGCTGAAAGCATACGTAATTTCAATTACCAATACATCAATAAGTATAACGCCTGCTGGGTGATAGATGATGAAAAAATTAATTTGGCAGGCAACTTATCCAAGCCAGATTCTCTACCAAATAATACTCACTATATAGGAATTCAATCTCGATTTGAAAAACAAGAAATAAAGAAAAAATATGATTTTCTTGCAATCGTTTCAGGGCCAGAACCTCAAAGAACTATTTTAGAGAAAGGTCTTGTAAAAGCTTTAAAAGACAGAAAAGAAAAATCTTTAATTGTTTTAGGAAAACCAGAGATCAACACAAGTAATCAAATAGGAAACTTAACAATAAAATCTCACTTAGATGCAAAGGATTTAAATACCGCTATTAGCCAGTCCGAACTCATTATTTGTAGGTCAGGTTATTCTACCGTTATGGATTTAGCTAAACTAGAAAAAAAAGCAATATTTATTCCCACTCCAGGCCAAACAGAACAAGAGTATCTAGCTCATAATTTTAAAGATTCAGGTATTTGTTATACTCAAAACCAAAGTGACTTCAATTTTGAAATAGCAATAGCGGAAAGTAAAAACTACACAGGATTTAATTCAAAAATAAATTCAAAAACTAATTGGCCTTCTCTATTCCGCCTTTTTGAGAGTGAATGAAAAAGTAGAACCTACTCCAACCGTACTTCTTATATTCAAAGTCTGCTGATGCGATTCTATGATATGTTTTACAATAGACAAACCTAAACCAGTACCTCCTTTTTCACGAGATCGACTATCATCCACTCTGTAAAATCGTTCGCATAAGCGGGCTAAATGCGGCTCTTCAATTCCTATTCCGTCATCAGAAACTTCAACAAGCAACACATCATTCATATCAAAGAAATGCACTTTTGTTATCCCATTTTGATTTCCATATTTTATGGAATTAACCAAAAGGTTAGTTAGTACTTGACTAATTTTTTGTTCATCTGCCTGCACCAAAATTGGCTTATACTCCTTATCAAAAACAATACTTATAGCATTCTGTTTTGCTTTATCCTCCAAAGCATCCAAAACAGCACTGCATGTAGCTACAATATCAAATTGTCCAAATTTAATTTCCTCTACATTAGTTTCTAAATGAGAAATGCTTTCTAAATCCTCAACTATAGAAATCATACGCTCCACACTTTTTTCGGTGCGCAACAAATATTTTCTGTTTATTTCTTTATCCTCCAAAGCACCCTCCAATAAAGTTAGAATATAGCCCTGAATATTGAAAATTGGAGTTTTTAACTCATGAGAAACATTTCCTAAAAAATCTCTTCTGAATTGTTCTGTATCCTTTAAGTGTTCTATCTCGGCACTTCTTTCGCTCAGCCACTTCTTAACATCTTGTTCTGATGTTTCCAAGTCAAAAGAATTAGTAATATCTAACTTTTGATTTTGAATAGTTCTATAAAGGATTTCTATTCGATTTTGAATGTATTTTCTTATCAGAAAATAAGAAAATAAAGTAACACAAATAAAGAATAATAATAGTTTAACACCATTTGTTTCAATATTAAAAACCAGCACAGC
>CATEYX010000025.1 GCA_949511925.1 Cryomorphaceae bacterium
AAATCAACACATAAAGCAGTAAATGATTCAGAAGCAGCGAATCCAGCAATAGTGTAATCTACACCACCAACTGTGATTGAGTTTCCATTCCATCCATCACCCCATGAATCATAAAGATTAAGTGTTACCTCATCTAATAAACATGGATATATACATGAACCATCATCTACAGTAGCTGTAGCATCATAATTAGATGCAGTTGAATCAGTACATCCTGTGATTGCACATGATGCTGAACCTGTTGAGAATGTAAATGAACCTGCAGAACCAGTAAGTAAACCTCCTAAAGCAATTCCATCAAGATCAAATGTAGAACCATTCCATCCATCACCATATGAATCAACCATATCAACTGTATAACAGTCGTCAGCTAAACATGTGTCTAATGAGAATGGTGCACCACCTGATAAAATAGCTGTACCAGTACCATCAGATAATGTCCAAGAAACTTCAGACAAATAAGAACCACCACCTACAGTAATGTTAGCATAAGTACCTACACAGTAAGTACAAGAACCATCATCCTGAGTTGCAGTAGCATCATAATTTGTTGCAGTTGAATCTGTACATCCATTTACACTAAAACTTTGCTGAAAACCTTGTGTTAACACATTAGAGGCTGAAGTAAGGGTTGTAACCATAGTTTCTCCAATAGTTGAAGAATTACTATACCCCCCATTCGTAGAGTAATTACCACCACTCGATACAACATACCTACTAAGTTGCTGAGAAAAACTAAAAGTAGCAAATGCCAAGCATATTGTTGTTAAAAGTATTTTTTTCATAGTCGTTTTAAAGTCCTCAAATTTACAACAAAAAAAAAACAAAAAAACAAATTTTATGAATTTTAAACTTAATAAACGCCCAACACGCTACTAGCTCTATTTTAAAATCTGGAAACCAGTAATTGACAACTAATTACTTATTACTATCTTTGCTCTATGAAACAATGGAAAGAAATTATTGAAGCAGCTTGGGAAAACCGAGAATTGTTAAAAGAGAACTCAACTCAGGATTGCATACGCACCATTATTGAAGAAATTGATAAAGGGCGTTTGCGTACTGCTGAGCCTTCTAATGATGGTTGGAAAGTTAATGATTGGGTGAAAAAAGCCGTTATTCTTTACTTTCCTATTCAAAAAATGGAAACCATAGAAATTGGCCCGTTAGAATTTCATGATAAAATGAAACTTAAAAGTGGCTATGCCAAGCTTGGTGTTCGAGTTGTACCCCATGCAGTAGCTCGTTATGGTGCCTATTTAGCACCTGGTGTTATTATGATGCCTTCATACGTAAATATTGGTGCCTATGTAGATAGCGGTACTATGGTGGACACTTGGGCAACAGTAGGTTCTTGTGCTCAAATTGGTAAAAATGTACACCTTTCAGGTGGCGTTGGTATTGGTGGCGTACTAGAACCCGTACAAGCTGCACCTGTTATTATTGAAGATGATGCTTTTATCGGTTCCCGATCAATAGTAGTGGAGGGTGTGAAAATTGAAAAAGAAGCAGTACTTGGAGCTAATGTCGTACTTACCGCATCTACAAAAATTATTGATGTCAGTGGCGAAATCCCAATAGAATACAAAGGGATTGTCCCTAGCCGTTCAGTAGTAATTCCCGGCACTTACAACAAAGAATTTCCTTCTGGTAATTATGGAGTACCTTGTGCCCTTATTATTGGTAAGCGTAAAGAAAGCACCAACAAAAAAACATCATTGAATGATGCACTTAGAGAATATAATGTAGCCGTATAATGAGAATAGGATTTGATGCAAAACGAGCGTTTTTAAACAATACCGGTCTAGGTAACTATTCTCGTGATGCTATTCGTGTACTTTCTAATTTTTATACAGATAACAAATACTTCCTTTACACACCAAAGGAAAAAGAAAATAGTCGTTTAGATTTTTTAGATCACAGGACTAACACATTTGTCCGTACCCCACAATCATTACTTAACAAAACTTTAAAATCCTATTGGAGAAGCAAAAGCATTGTCCGTGATTTATTCACCAATAAAATAGATATCTATCATGGATTAAGCCATGAACTTCCCTTAGGAATTGAAAAAACAAATATCAAAACAGTAGTTACTATTCATGATTTGATTTTTATTCGCTATCCGCATTTGTTCCGAACAATAGATAGGAAAATTTATTATAAAAAATTCAAATCAGCTTGCCAAAGAGCCGATAAAATAATTGCTATTAGTCAACAAACAAAAAAAGATATCATTGATTTCTTTTATATTCCTGAAGAAAAAATTGAAGTGGTTTATCAAGGATGTAACGCTATTTTTCATCATCCAATAACCGATAACACAAAGCAAGCTGTTCAAGAAAAATATAATATACCAAAGGATTACTTACTTAGCGTTGGTAGTATTGAAGAGAGAAAAAACTTACTTACTATTTTAAAAACTTTGAAAGAAATTCCAAACCAAAAACTAGTTGTTATTGGTAACGGAAAAGCTTACAAAATAAAGTGTTTACGTTTTATCTCAGAACACAACCTATCCAATAGAGTGCTGTTTCTATCTGGCTTAGAATTAGATGAAATGGCCGCTATTTATCAAAATGCACAAATGCTTATTTACCCTTCTATTTTTGAAGGCTTTGGCATTCCTATTTTAGAAGCTTTATTTTCCAAAACTCCAGTTATAACATCCAAAGACGGGTGCTTCACTGAAGCAGGAGGCACTTTTTCAAAATACATTAATCCACTTTCTGTTGAGCAAATGAAAGAGACTATTCTTGAAATCCTAAACTCAAAAGAATTACAAGAAAAAATGGAAACTAAAGGTTTAGAACACGCTCAAAATTTTACTGATGATAAAATAGCAGGTAACTTAATGAAGGTATATACTTCCCTTTAAGATGAAAACTAGTTTAGTAATTGCTACTTATAATTGGCCGGAAGCTCTGGAACTAGTAATATTAAGTATACTTAAACAAAGTGTTTTACCAAATGAAATACTTATTGCTGATGATGGCTCCACTAAAGAAACTAAACAATTAATTGAACGCTATTCAAGCAAGTTCAAATCAGAAATAAAACATATTTGGCAAAAAGATGATGGGTTTCAAAAAACAAGTATTCTTAACAAATCAATTGCTAAAGCCAGCGGAGACTATATCATTCAGATTGATGGTGATATAATCATTCATACTCACTTTATTAAGGATCATGTTCAAACGGCTGAAAAAGGTTTTTTCATACATGGAAGCAGAACTTTTTTAAATGATACAACCACCAAAAAAGCAATAAAAAATTCAATAATTAATTTTTCCATTTTTAGTCCTGGAATAACAAATCGTTTTAACAGTTTGCATTCTTTATTATTATCTAAAGTTTTAAGCAAAAAAAACAAAAAGTTGAAAGGAACAAGAGGCTGCAACTTCTCTTTCTGGAAACAAGATTTTATTAAAGTAAATGGATACAATGAGGATATGACTGGATGGGGAAAAGAAGACACTGAACTATCTGTCAGGCTAATGAATAGTGGCTTACAAAAACTCAAATTAAAATGCTTAGCAATCTGTTATCATTTACATCATAAAATATCATCCAAAGAAGGATTAAACATTAATAACTCTATCCTATCGCTAGTTGTTAAAGAAAAAAGAGAGATTTGCAATAATGGAATCAACAAATATGCAAACTGAAATAGATAAAGTATTAGCAACATTAAAACAGGGTGGGATAATCCTATA
>CATEYX010000026.1 GCA_949511925.1 Cryomorphaceae bacterium
ACATCTATTTTTGCAGTCCACTTGCCCAGGTGGCGGAATTGGTAGACGCGTTGGTCTCAAACACCAATGAGGTAACTCGTGCCGGTTCGAGCCCGGCTCTGGGTACTAAAGCAGAAACGATAAGTTTCTGCTTTTTTTATTTTAAATAATTAGTTTTTTAATATTACTATCACTAAAAAATTAAACTTTCTTTAGAGTGATTTTTGACTTTAATTATTATACTTGCTAAAGTACTTTAAATACTATGCTAAGCATAATAGTTGCTTTTCTACAACATATATTTGCATCTAATAAATAACTTAACCCTAAAAAATGAAGATAATAATAAGAATTTCAATTGCTATATTTCTGCTTACAACATTAAATACAAAAGCACAGCATTCTACAAAATATAAAGAGTTTAATTTAGGGGTTTTCACAGATCATGATTTGATATTTCCTGGAGCATCATTTTTGTGGGGTAAAACAATATATAATTCTAAAGCTTTTTTAATAGATTATGAATACGGTTTTGCATTCCCTACTGGGGTCACTGGTAAAATAGGTTGTGGTGTAGGGAATGAAAATAATTCATTAATTGTCGGAGTAAGACCATGGCCTGCCAGTTTATATTTACAATACACCCTAAAAGAAAAACACTTGCTTTCCATAGAACTTATGAGCATCAAAGGAGCTTCAGATATCTATGACTTACCACTAATCATAAATTATGGATATCGTTGGTAATATAAATACATGAAAGATGCAGATCTTCACAATAAATAAAAAATTCTTTTTTTGTATCTTGCGCTTTTATTTATAGCAACATATGACCAATACAAAACAAGAAAAATACGATAGAGCCTACCTAAGAATGGCAATAGAGTGGGCAAAGCTATCCCATTGCAAACGCAAACAAGTGGGAGCATTAATCGTAAAGAACAGAATGATAATTTCTGATGGCTACAATGGAGCTCCAACAGGATTTGAGAATTGCTGTGAAGATGAAAATGAAAAAACACACTGGTATGTACTTCATGCTGAAGCCAATGCCATCCTAAAAACCGCAAGCTCCACTCATGATTGTAGCGGAGCAACGGTATACTTAACCTTATCCCCTTGTAAAGAATGCAGTAAACTCGTACATCAAGCTGGGATAAAACGCCTTGTATTCATTAATAAATATAAGGATACATCCGGAATTGATTTTTTAAAAGAAGCAGGAGTGGAAGTAGTAGAATTTGACAAGCAGAAACTATAATGAAGAAATTACAACCCCTTATTTACGCCCTACTTATTTGCTGTGGAATACTTATAGGAAATAGAGGAAACAACCCAACCACAACAAATGAAGAAGGAAAAATAAATGCCATACTCAACCTAATTGATAACCACTATGTGGACACACTAAATACTAGCGATTTTGAAGATAAAACCATTAATGCTATACTTAATGAGCTTGACCCCCACTCCGCTTACATTCCTGTAAAAAAATACCAAGCTGTAGAAGAAGATATGCAGGGAAGTTTTAGCGGAATAGGCGTGCAATTCAATATTATTGATGATAGTATAGTAGTTGTTTCAGCCATTTCAGGAGGACCATCAGAAAAACTTGGAATACAGTCGGGCGACAGAATAATATCCGTAGAAAAAGAAGATGTAGCAAGTACTGGTATAAAAAATGAAGGCGTAATAAAATTACTCAGAGGAGAAAAAGGCAGCATTGTAAACATTAATATAAAAAGAAGAGGGCAAATAGAACTTATGCCTTTTGCTATAAGCCGTGATGACATTCCTTTATATAGTGTGGATGTTGGAATAATGCTAAAAGACCAAATTGGCTACTTAAAAATAAACCGATTTGCCGCTACTACATATGAAGAAATGATGGAGAAAGTGAATTTTCTACAACAAGCAGGAATGCAGAAACTCATCCTTGACCTAAGAGGAAACCCTGGCGGGTACCTACATATAGCCAACCAAATGTGTGATGAATTTCTAAAAGATGGAGAACTAATCGTTTTTACTGAAGGCAGAAACAGACCTAAAGAAGAAACATTCGCAACACGCAATGGGCAACTAGAAAACATAAAGGTAATCGTGCTTATTGATGAAGGTTCAGCATCCGCATCCGAAATTGTTTCAGGAGCCATACAAGACAATGATAGAGGGAAGATTATAGGAAGAAGATC
>CATEYX010000027.1 GCA_949511925.1 Cryomorphaceae bacterium
GGATTTGCTTCTCCCATCATTTCATATACTTTTTCAAAAATATCTTCTGCAGATGGTTTTGTAAAGTAATCACCATCTTTACCATAAGGAGGACGGTGAGCTTTAGCTGCTAAAGTTTGAGGTTCCGAATCCAAGAAGTTATACGCATTTTGTTCTTCTACAATTTTCTGTAAAATATAAGCTGAACCACCTCCAGGTACATCCTCATCAATTACCAATAATCGGTTAGTTTTCTTCACACTTTCTACAATATCATGCGATAAATCAAAAGGCACTAAAGTTTGCGTATCAATCACCTCACAAGAGATTCCTGCTCTTTCTAATTGCTCAGCAGCATCCATTACTATTTTCCAAGTACTTCCATATGAAACTAAAGTAATGTCATTTCCTTCTCTAGTGGTTTCAACTTTCCCTAAGGGAACTCTGAATTCACCAATATTATTTGGCAATTTTTCTTTTACTCTATATCCGTTTAAGCACTCAATTACCATAGCTGGATCGTTCGATTGCATTAAAGTATTATAAAATCCTGCTGCTCTTGTCATATCTCTTGGCACACACAAATACATTCCTCTTGTACCGTTTAACAACATTCCCATAGGAGATCCTGAATGCCATATCCCTTCAAGTCTATGTCCTCTAGTACGGATAATTAATGGAGTAATTTGCCCACCATGAGTTCTGTAGTGTAAAGATGCAATATCATCTACCATAGGTTGAAAACCATAAATTACATAATCCAAATATTGCATTTCAGCAATAGGCTTCAATCCTCTTAGAGAAAGTCCGATACCTTGACCAATAATTGTTGCTTCTCTAATACCTGTATCAGCTACTCTACTTTCACCAAACTTATCTTGCAAACCTTCAACACCCTGGTTTACACCACCAATTTTACCAACATCTTCACCAAAAATCATTGCTTCCGGAATAGCTTCAAACATATGATGAAAATTATCTCTTAAAATAATTCTCGCATCCACGTCTTCACTGTCGTTATTGTAAGTAGGTTTAACCTCTGCAACCTTTAAAGCTGAAGTTGATGTTTCATTATATAGTTTCGTATTATATCTTTTGTAGTTTTCAGAATTAATTCTATTAATGAAATTACGCAAAGTTGCTTTTTCAGGAATATTTTCATTTACAATCATTCCTAAAAGCATTCTTGCTTTACTTAAATAATCTCTTCTGAAAACACCAAACATTGCCGATTGATTTAAATCTTTAATCCAATCAGTAATTTCAGGGATACTAACTTGAGCAGCAATAGAATTAAAAATAGTAATTACTTCTTTTAGTTCTACTTTAATTGGAGCCTGGTACTCTGTCCAAGCTTCTTTCTTTTGCTCTTTTACAAATTGAATAACTTCCTTATCAATATTAGATAAATCATCTTCATTAGCGATTTCATTTTCTAAAATCCATTCCTTAAATTTCTTATTACAATCAAAATCAATTTCCCATTGTAATCTCTCTTTACTCTTATATCTAGCATGCGAACCAGAAGTAGAGTGCCCAGTAGGCTGTGTCATTTCAACAACATGAATAATAGAAGGGATATGCTTTTCTCTCGCTAATTTTTCTGCTTTTTCATAAGCTGAAATTAATGCAGGATAATCCCAAGCCATTACTTTTACAATATCATAACCAGCCCCTTTCTCATCCATCTGGAAGCCCTTCAATACTTCTGAAACATCTGACTTTGTCATCTGTATATCATTTGCAACTGAAATTCCGTAACCATCATCCCAAACAGAAATAATAGCAGGAACTTGTAAAACTCCAATTGCATTTACTGCTTCAAAGAAATGACCTTCAGCACAAGAAGAATTTCCAATTGTTGCAAAAGCAATTTCTGAACCTCCATTAGTAAACCCTGGTTTACTCTTTGCTAATTCAGGATTATCTCTATAAACTTGTGATGCCTGAGCTAAACCAACCAGTCTTGGAAACTGCGAAGCTAAACAAGCCATATCAGAAGTAGAATTATTCTGTTCCATCAAATTTTTCCAACTTCCATCATCATTTAAAAAACGCGTTCCGAAATGATTCATCATTTGTCTAGAACCTGAAGATGGCTCTCTTTCTAATTCAGGATCACCATACAAAGAAGAAAACATATGCTTTGGTGAATATTGCCCCAATGCAGTCATTAAAGCTTGATCTCTATAATACCCAGCACGAAAATCACCATGTCTAAATACTTTAGCTAGAGCAATTTGAGCTAATTCTTTTCCATCACCAAAAATTCCAAAACTACCTTTACCAGAAAGCACGTCACGCCTACCTTGTGCGCCTGATTCCCTTACTTCAGCAGCTAGCCTGTAATCAGATAAAATAGTTGCTTTAAAATCATCCTTTGATATCTTCTTATTAACTACTTTTACTTTTGTATTCATCATAATTTAAATTAAAATTTCGGACGCCAAAATTAATCATTTTTTATGATAAATAACAGTTTTAATCATCATGAAAAATCTTACATAAATAAATCATATAACAATTAGGTTTAATTTGGAAAATATTTTTAATTTTGCAGCCCCTCAATAATGAGGACTAATCACAGAGATGGTTTAACCAAATTAAAAGAAAAAAATGTCAACAAGAATTAGACTAGCAAGACACGGTAGAAAAAAACAAGCATTTTACCACATAGTAGTAGCTGACCAAAAAGCTCCTAGAAACGGAAGATTTATTGAAAAATTAGGAGTTTATAATCCTAACACTAAACCTGCAACAATCGATTTAGATTTTGATGGTGCAGTAAACTGGTTACTAAAAGGAGCACAACCTTCTGATACAGTAAGAGCAATACTTTCTTACAAAGGAGTCATGATGAAAAAACACTTAATGGCTGGTGTTGTTAAAGGTGCTTTCAGTGAAGAAGAAGCTGAAATAAGATTTACAGCGTGGATGGAAGATAAAGAAAACAAAGTAGCTGATGAAAAATCAGGAATAGAACAAGCAATAATGGCTGCTGAAAAAGCGGCTTTAGCTGCTGAAAAAGCGAAAAGTGATGAAAGAGCGATAGCAATAGCACTTAAAAACACTCCTGTTGCTGAAGAAGCTGCCCCTGTTGCTGAAGAAGCTCCTGTTGCTGAAGAAGCTGCTCCTGTTGCTGAAGAAGCTCCTGTTGCTGAAGAGGTTCCTGTTGCTGAAGAAACTCCTACTGCTGAAGAAAAAACAGAAGAAGCTTAATACTCACATAATGCAAAAAAAAGATTGCTTCTTATTTGGAACAGTTTTTAAATTGCATGGTTACAAGGGGGATGTCAATATCTATAATGATAATGACATCCCTTTTGATTTTTCTAAGCTTACTTATTTTTTAATTGAGCAGAATAATGAACTTGTCCCTTACTTTATTGAAAAAGCACGTGCAACAAAACCAAATGTTGTTCTTGTAAAATTTGAAGATATAGAAAATGAGGTTTTAGCTAAAAAAATACTCAAACGAAAAGTATATTTACCTAAAGAGTTAATTCCTAAAACAGATGAACTTGAAATTACAGAGAAAAAGCTAATCGGCTATACCGTATTGGATATTAATCATGGAGAATTAGGCAAAATATCCTACATAAACTCACAAACTTCACAGCAATTAATTTATGTTGAAAAAGACGGCAAAGAATTTTGTTTTCCAATGCACGAACAATTTGTAAAAGGAATTGACCCAAAAGATGGCATAATGGAGGTAAAAATTCCTGAAGAATTATTAGATTTAAACTAACTCCTCTACAAAGTTAATTCCATTGTCTTCCAACTCTTTTAAAACAGGAATATAGATATCTTTAGTAGTTGGAATTTTCACTCCAGTTGAGTTTATCTTTCCATTTAAAATTAATTTGGCAGCAATAGCTACTGGCAAACCTACTGTTTTTGCCATAGAGGTGTATCTAGGATCATCTCCAAAAACAAGCAAGGAAGAATTAAGTTTCTTTTGCTCTCCATTTTGCACATACTCAAACTGATGCTGCATTACTATCATATCCTTATCTTCAGAATCTAATGTCCATTTTTCTTCACAAATTTTTTGTAAAATCTGAGCTGGAGAAGCATCTTTTAAACCCACAATAGTATCTGCAAAAACACCTAACCATTCTATTTTACTAAATTCCTCAGAATCCTGAGATAGATTTAAATAACTACAGAACTTTTGCTCAACAGAAAGTTCGTTATTGTAAGGGAAAAATAAATTAATAAATGATCTGTAAGATAAATTTTCTGAATTTTCAACTTTGTAAGTATCATCTGTCATGCCTAACTGCACAAACAAATTCCAAGCTTTGCAATATCCTTTTCTTCTAAGCGTACCTCTAAAAAGAGTTGGGATATCCTCTAATCCATAAGCAGACCTATAGCCTAATGAATCTCTGTTTGCATAACCTTCAAATTCTCCTGCATCCAACACTTCCATTACTTCTGTACGCTCAAAAAGTTTTGTGTAAGGTATGTATTTATATTTTCCTTGCTTAATGTATTGTGCAGTTCCTTGACCTGCTAATACTACATTTCTAGGATTCCAAGTAAATTTATAATTCCAAGGATTGGTATCATAATCAGGATGAACAAGACCACCACAAAAGGATTTGAAAGAAGTCAGTTCCCCTCCATTTTCTTTAATCTCATCAATTACTTGCATAGCAGACATATGATCAATTCCAGGATCTAAACCAATTTCATTTAACAAAATTACACCTGCTTGTTTTGCCATTTCATCTAAATCCGCAATTTCTGCAGAAACATAAGATGCTGTAACTAAGTTTTTACCTAAAGAAATACAATCCTTAGCAACAGTAATATGTAAGCTTGCTGGCAACATAGATATTACAATATCAGCATTTCCTATCTCATTTTTTCTTTGTTTTTCATCAGTTACATTAAA
>CATEYX010000028.1 GCA_949511925.1 Cryomorphaceae bacterium
TGATACAAGAAGAAAAGGGCTAAAGCCACAATTCCAATTTTTATTAGAAAGCCAATCGTTTTTCTGGTTAGCATTGCTTAGTTTTGTTGTACAATTTTAATTACAAAGATAACAATTGCAAACTGATAAAATCATATTAGGAATAGATCCTGGAACAACCATTATGGGCTATGGATTAATTCATATTAAAGGAAATAAAATGGAACTTATCCAAATGGGAGTACTGCATTTGTCGAAACTAGGTTCGCATGAATTAAAATTGAAAAGAATATTTGAACGTACCCTGCAATTAGTTGACGAATATAAACCTGATGAATTTGCAGTTGAAGCACCCTTCTTTGGTAAGAATGTTCAATCTATGCTAAAGCTAGGAAGAGCTCAAGGGGTTGCCATGTCAGCAGCACTTTACCGAGATGTTCCTATTTTTGAATATGCTCCTAAGAAAATAAAAATGGCAATAACTGGTAGAGGAACAGCAAGTAAAGAACAAGTTGCTGCCATGCTACAATCTTTATTAAACATTAAAGAAATGCCAAAACACTTGGACGCAACAGATGGATTGGCAGCTGCCGTTTGTCATTATTTTCAAAGAAATCCTACTAAGGGAGGGAAAAGCTATACGGGCTGGGATGCCTTTTTGAAAGACAACCCTGATAAACAAAAAAAATAGTTATTGTAATGCCTTACGAATCTTTTGGGCAACTGCATCCATTTCCTCTTCTGAAAAACTTAATTTAGGACGTTCAAAATTAATATCTGAAACATTATTCAAAGGTACTAAATGGATATGAGTATGAGGAACTTCAAGGCCAATAACTGCAACTCCAATACGCTTACAGTCAATCACCATATCCATTGCTTTTGCAACTTGTTGTACAAACTTCCAGAGTTCCAGGTATTCATCTGAAAAAATATCAAACAGATAATCGGTTTCCTTTTTTGGGATAACTAATACATGTCCTTTTGCTAGCGGGAAAATATCTAAAAAAGCTAAAAAGTTTTCATTCTCAAAAACTTTATAAGCAGGAACATCACCACTTATTATTTTAGAAAATATACTACCCATTATAGTGTTGAAATTTCAATAATTTCAAAATGTATGATGCCATTTGGCACCTCAATAGCAGCAATATCACCTACTGCTTTTCCTAATAAACCTTTTCCTATAGGTGAAGTAACCGAAATTTTCTTTGCGGCTAAATCTGCTTCAGCTTCTGAAACAATAGCATAAGTCATTTCCATACCATTAGCCGTATTTTTAATCGTTACTTTAGTTAATAGATGTACAGTTGAAGTATCCATATCCTCATGAGCTAGAACTCTTGAATTAGCTACATCATTTTCTAATTTTGAAATTCTTGCTTCCAATAACCCTTGTGCTTCCTTTGCAGCATCATACTCTGCATTTTCCGACAAATCACCTTTATCTCTTGCTTCAGAAATTTGATTAATTACTCTAGGTCTATCTATTGACTTTAGACTCTGTAGTTCGGTTTTTAGGTTATCATAACCTTCCTGTGATAAATATATTGTGCTCATAATTCTTATGCTTATAAACGCACAAAAAGGAAGTTACCTTCCTTTCTGAACATTATATGTTGTGTTTTTGTTTTATAAATTAATCCTAGCTCCAATAGTGTGTGAACCTTGGAAAGGATCCGTATGGCGGTAAGAATAATCCAATCCGAAAGTATTAGCATCACCCATTGGTAATTCTATTGTAAAACCAGCTGAAGGACCTCTTAGGGCAGTTGTTCTTGTTGATGGAGTTCTGATTCCATCTTCATAAGTATAGCCTAAGCGCACCATAAACATTTCTCTATAAGAATATTCTCCTCCAAGTCTATATTGATCTTTTTGAAATGAATTAGAAGTAAATGTACCAGCTCCTGTCAATCTATGTCTTAACACGTTAATATCATATGATAACCCGATATTTAATAAAGCCGGCAGCTCAAGTTCAGAAGATCTTTGTTCTACAGTCATTTTGTAATCATCCCCATTACCTGCAAAACCTCTAAATGAAAGACCATCACCTGTAAATGACATTCTTGGTCCTACATTTTTTAATGAAATACCAAATTTTAAATTATCCTTTGCTCCTGCTACGTATTGTATACCTGCATCCAAAGCAATACCGTTAGCACCTACATTAGAAATTTGCTCAGAAATCATTTTGATAGTAATACCCCCATAAATACTATTAGAGAATATTTTAGCGTAAGAAAGAGCTATATTCATAAATTTCGGCGAATAAGTACCAATTCCTCCATCAGGTAGATCTACTGTAGTAATTTCAATTTCACCAAAATCCATATTCATTACAGACAAACCAAGTACTCCAGACTCTCCTATTTTTTGAGCAATACCAAATGAACTAATACTACTTACTGCATTGTTAAAGCCACTTATTTGCAACCAAGAAGTACTTGAAAAAACTAATTCTGTTTTTTGAACAAATGCTAAACCAGCAACATTAGAATATATTCCTTCTACTCCTCTAACTCCAGCAATATTTGCACCTGCCCAACCTGAGCTTCTTGCCCAAGGGTTGATTAATAATTCAGAAGCTCCAGCTTGCCCTGCTCTTTGCTCATTACCAGCAAAAATCTCTTGAAATGGAAGCATCATTATAGCAATAAAAACTATTGTTTTTATCCAGTTATTAATTTGTTTCATATCTATACTATTTATTATCATCAATATTTATATTAAAATGTATCCAAGTCAATTGGACGCAAAGCACCAAACCATTTAATTATTTTTTCACCTATACCAGGAGCATTTACATGAATAATGTAAAGTCCACTAGCAATCGGAATTCCATAATCATTTTTCAAATCCCAATCTACTGAAGTTACAGAATCATCCTTCTTAATCTTACGCACTAAAGTACCACTTACTGTAAAAATAGAAATGGTTGCTTGTTGTGGTAAATTAGTAAACTTTACTCTATTGTCTAACTGATTGGTTTCGTAAGCTGAATAACCATAATAAGGATTAGGAACAGCATTAATCAATTCCATTGCATCTTTCGCAACATTTAGATTTCCTGTTGTGGCAACAATATTATCTGTACTGAAACCGTAAGTAGGACTAAACAAATTAATTGGATTTGCTTCAATAACTCTAGCATTAGCACTAGTATTACTAGCAATTACAGTAGTTGTTGCAACAAAACTATCACCAGGCTGATATGTATTACCATCATGAAAAACCGCCTTCCCTCCCCATGTAGTTGCTGAATTTTGATAAGCTACCACATAAGTTGAGTCAATAAATAATATTGCGTTTCTATCTAATATTTTATCAGCAGCTACAGTTTCATACTGTTTATATGGCTTAGTTACCCTAAGTTTAATTTTTGCATCATTTTTTTGTCCACCAAGTACAGTTTTTAAAGTTCTACCAGGAGATAATAGTGGAATACCACACCAAGAAACATTTTGAAACACTCTCCATTTCCCTACTCCACTGACATCATTGAGTAGCTTAGCGTGAATCCAAGCCGCTTTGTCATAATTAGGAGCCTCATTAACATTAGAAAAGTCTCCATTAATATAATCATTTGTCCCTTTCACCCAAGATTTACCATTAACTACATAAACAAAATGTTTTCCACCAAGTAAATAATTTCCATTACTAAATTGCTCGCCAATTGGAGCAGTTGGGTCAAACTGTGGAAGATCTTCAGTTGAAATTTCAGATGTTGGATTCCAGATCATATCTGATCCATTTTCTGAAGTTTGCCATGAATCTTCAGCAAAAATAATATTTAACCTTTCACCAGTTTCAATATCAATAGCATAACCAGGAAACCAACCCATACCTATAGTTCCACTAGCGTCTGGCAAACCATCCTTACCAACAGAAGGTGATTTTCTTAGTCCCATTTTTTCTTGCTGACCAATAGAAAGTGCTTCGTCATCCTGCGCTTCTACAACACATGATCTTGTCCATTTTGAAGTGTCGTTAGTAAATACTATGTCAACAGAATTCAAATTAATCAGTTTAGATTGGTTAGTAACAGAACTACTAAGCCCAGGTCCATCATTAAAATAAGATGCAAAACGATAAGGCGCCCAAGTACCACCATTAGATTCTACATCAAAAAAACTAAAACTAATATTATTTGTTTGCATTACTGCCCCTTCAAAAGCAGCATTAGGGTCATCTAACTGATTATAGTCACTTAAAGTACTTACATCATCATTAGTATAGGATCCTGATCTTATCCAGTTTAATCCCCAGCCCCAATAAGTACCAAA
>CATEYX010000029.1 GCA_949511925.1 Cryomorphaceae bacterium
CCTAGGACCCTCTGATTAACAGTCAGATGCTCTAACCAGCTGAGCTAAGGAGGAGTGTTGTTAAAACGGCTGCAAAAATAACACAAAGGTTGAAATAATAAAATATATTTGCAAAAAAAATAATTATGAGTATTTTAGTGGTAGGAACTGTGGCTTTCGATGCAATAGAAACTCCTTTTGGAAAGACAGATAAAATAGTTGGTGGAGCAGCTACATATATCTGTTTATCATCATCATTTTTTGCTAAAAATTTAAACTTAGTATCTGTTGTTGGAGAGGATTTCCCTTCCAATGCAATACAAATGCTTAAAAACAAATCAGTAGATACTGATGGTTTACAAATAAAAAAAGGTGAAAAAACATTTTTTTGGTCAGGAAAGTATCATAATGATATGAATACCAGAGATACTATAGATACTCAATTAAATGTATTAGAGAATTTTGACCCAATTGTACCTGAAAAATATCAAGAATCAGAATTTTTAATGCTCGGAAATTTAATGCCTAGTGTTCAAAAACAGGTGTTAAGTCAGATGAAAAAAAGACCAAAACTAGTTGTATTGGACACTATGAATTTCTGGATGGATCTTTTTATGGATGATTTAAAAGAAGCCTTAAAAGAAGTTGATGTGTTAACTATAAATGATGAAGAAGCTAGGCAACTTTCAGGAGAATATTCATTAGTTAAGGCAGCAAAACTAATTTTAGCAATGGGCCCTAAGTACTTAATTATTAAAAAGGGAGAGCATGGAGCTCTTCTATTTAATAATGAAGAAGTCTTTTTTGCACCAGCCCTACCATTGGAAGATGTCTTTGATCCAACTGGAGCTGGAGATTCTTTTGCGGGAGGATTTATAGGTTATTTGGCAAAAACAAATGACATCTCTTTTGAGAACATGAAAAGAGCCGTTATTAATGGCTCAGCAATGGCATCATTTTGTGTTGAAAAATTTGGAACACAGAAATTAACAGAAATTACTCAAGAGGATGTTAATGCAAGAATAAATGAGTTTGTAAAGCTAGTTAAATTTGATATTCCTTTAAAATAAGGAAGAACCAGTGTTTTTAACATTGTTTTCATACCAATTATCAATAAGAAGATTGTTGGAATCAGCGGCTTGTACAGCTAATACATCACACCTTTCATTTTCTTTATTATTAGCATGACCTTTTACCCAAGTAAAACTTACTTTTTGTTTTCTGTATATTTTTAGGAAACGAATCCATAAGTCAGGATTTTTCTTTTTGTTAAAATTTTTCTTTTCCCATCCAAATACCCATTTTTTTTCAACCGAATCAATAACATATTTTGAATCAGAATAAACGGTTATTGCTGAGTTTTCCTTTTTAACGCTTTCTAAAGCAACTATAACCGCTAACAATTCCATGCGATTATTGGTTGTAAGCCTAAACCCTTGTTGCAACTCTCTTCTAAAGACACCACTCATCATCACAATTCCATATCCGCCATTTCCAGGGTTTCCCTTAGCTGAACCATCCGTATAAATAATAATACTCATTAATTAAATAGTGTTTTTAAGATTACCAATAAGGTGTTCATTTTTATAATTTTTTAACAATTTTATCAATCGCAACAGGAAAATAATTGTGCTCCAATTTGTGTATTTTTTGTATTAATGTTTCTACAGTTTCATTTGAGGAAATAACACACTTCTCTTGCAAAATAATTTCTCCTTCATCATAGTTTTGATTCACAAAATGGATGCTAACTCCACTTTCAGTTTCTTTATTTTCAATTACAGCCTTATGTATATTGCTGCCGTACATTCCTTTTCCACCATATTTTGGCAATAAAGAAGGGTGAATATTAATAATACGATTTGGGTAGCTATCGACCATTATTGTAGGTAATTTTAGTAAAAACCCAGCTAATATGACAAGATCAACATCAATACTTTGCAGTTTTTTATGCAAATCAGTAAAATTATTCAGTTCATATTTGGTAAATATATATACTGGAATATTCAGTTTATTAGCCCTATTTACAATAAAGGCATCTCGCTTGTTTGTACAAATTAAAACTACCTCAATATCAGATGAAGCAGAAAAATATTTGCAGATATTTTCGGCATTTGATCCTGACCCAGAACCGAATATTGCGAGTTTTTTTGGCATTATTAATTTTTTATCAAAAATAGTATAAACAAAGGTATGTTAAAATAGAAAATAGGAAAAGTTGCAAGTTCTTGATTTTATAGTTTTATTTGCACCTTAATAATTAAAACATTTAAATATGTCAGATGTAGCAGAAAAAGTAAAAGCAATTATTGTTGACAAATTAGGAGTTGACGAAAGTGAAGTAACTAATGGGGCTAGTTTTACTAATGATTTAGGTGCTGATTCTTTAGATACTGTAGAGCTTATTATGGAATTTGAAAAAGAATTTGATATCCAAATTCCAGACGATAAAGCAGAAGCTATTGCAACAGTTGGTGATGCGGTTTCATTTATTGAAGCGGCCTAACTAATTAAAATGAAAAGCAGAAGAGTAGTTGTTACCGGAATAGGTGCTTTAACACCCATTGGTAATAATGTAAAGGATTACTGGAAAGCCCTGCAAGACGGGGTAAGTGGTGCTGCACCAATTACTCATTTCAATTCTGAAAACTTTAAAACTAAATTTGCTTGTGAGCTTAAGGGTTTTGAGGTTACTGATTTTATTAATAGAAAAGAGGCTAGGAAAATGGATCTCTTTTGTCAATACGCAATGGTTGCAAGTGATGAAGCTATTATAGATTCTGACTTAAATTTGGATAAAATTAATCTTGATAGAGCGGGAGTTATTTGGGGGTCAGGTATTGGAGGTATGAATAGTTTTCAGCAAGAAGCTTCAAACTTTGCTACTGGAAATGGAACTCCCAGATACAATCCATTTTTTATTCCAAAACTTATCTCAGACATTCCTGCGGGACACATATCTATAAAATACGGATTTAGAGGACCTAATTTTACTACTGTATCTGCTTGTGCTTCATCAACAAACTCTCTTATTGATGCATTTAATTATATTAAATGGAATAAGGCGGATATCTTTATAGCAGGTGGATCCGAAGCTTGTATTTTTGAAACAGGTATAGGTGGTTTCAATGCCATGATGGCTTTATCAACAAGAAATGATGATCCAAAAACAGCTTCTCGACCTTTTGATAAGGATAGAGATGGTTTTGTAATGGGTGAAGGTGGAGGAGCAATTGTCATTGAAGAATACGAGCATGCTATTAAAAGAGGAGCAAAAATTTATGCAGAAATAGTTGGTGGAGGTTTAACGGCTGACGCTCATCATATAACCGCACCACATCCTGAAGGTTTGGGTGCGCATAATGTTATGCAGTTAGCAATTGAGGAGGCTAAAATTCCAGTAACAGATGTAGACTATATAAATGTGCACGGAACATCAACCCCGCTTGGTGATATTGCAGAAACCAAAGCAATTAAAGCTTTGTTTGGTGAGCATGCTTATAATTTAAACATTAGCTCAACAAAATCAATGACAGGACACCTATTAGGTGCTGCTGGAGTTATTGAATCAATTGCTTGTATTATGGCAGTCAAGGATGATATTATTCCCCCTACGATTAACCATTTTACTGACGATCCTGATATCGATAATAAGTTGAATTTAACATTCAATAAAGCACAACAAAGAACTGTGAACTATGCATTAACCAATACTTTCGGTTTTGGAGGTCATAACGCTTCTGTCTTATTTAAAAAATATACATCATAACTTTTTTAAAACGAATATATGAAAGACTTGCTTTTTACAATAATAGCAAGTCTTTTTTGTTTAAAATACTAGGTTACAACCCGAAAAATAAAGGTATATACCTTAAAGCACTACAACATAAATCCTATAGTATTAAGGAAAATAACGAGCGCTTAGAGTTTTTAGGAGATGCGATTTTAGACTTTATTGTTGCTAAGCAGTTGTACTTAGAAAATCCAAAGCAGGATGAAGGTTTTTTATCACAACAAAGAGCCATAGTAGTAGGAAGAAAACACCTGAACCTAGTAGGAAAGAAAATCCTTTTAGATTCTGATATTAAAAGCAACCTTAAAGTAATTCCTAAAAGTGTTTATGGAAATACGCTTGAATCAATTATTGGAGCTATCTATATTGATAAAGGAATAGAACAAGCAGAACAGTTTATTATTGAGCATATCTATAGTTCAGAATTTATTGAAGAGCTTTCCGATACAGATTATAAAAGTAAGCTATTAAAGGTATCTCAAAAGTTAAAAATAAAAATAACATACAAGGTTATAAATAGAGAGGGGCCTAGTCATAAACAAGAATTCCTGGTTGCTGTTTATATAGAAAATATTAAAAAGGCAGAAGCAAAAGCATCATCAATTAAGGAAGCAGAACAAAAAGCAGCTAAAAAAGCATATAATAGTGTATTTTAGCGATCATGAAAACACGGTTTACATTAGAGTGTGCTGAAGAGTTTGATTTTGCTGTATTGGCAATAAACAGCCACATAAAAGCCTATAAGTTGTGTTGGAATATTAATAGCTCAATGCAATTAAATTTCGAAAAAAAAAATGATCACAATATTAAGAAGGATCTGTGGTTTTCAAGATATACTTATATTTCAGATGATGGAGTAGAATATGATTTATTAGCTAATCGTTCTAAAAAAGGATATTTAGTTCCAAACCAAAAAAGTATTAATTATTTTTTGGTTGTGAAGAATGATTATTGGGAGCAGGAGAAACCAGAGTTTATGAGTAAATTAAGAAATATTCCAGATGTTTTGTTGGCCTTTGAGATAGATATAGCAAATTTAAAATACATAGATAGATTTATTTTTAATGATAAGGAAAACTAAAATAATAGCGACCATAGGTCCAGCAACATCATCCAAAGAGATGTTGAGAAAAATTATCCAGAGAGGGGTTAATGTGTGCAGGTTAAATTTTTCTCATCTTGATCATGATGTGGCAAAAGAGATTATCGCAAACATAAAGGAGATAAACCAAGAATTGCATATGCATACAGCTATTTTGGCTGATTTACAAGGACCTAAAATAAGGGTTGGGATATTCGAAAAACCAATAAAACTTAAAAAAGGAGAGGAAGTAATTTTTTGTACAAAAAGAAAGAATAACACAATTCATATAAGTTATATTAATTTTGCTAAAGATGTTAATGAAAAAGATAAAGTTCTATTAGATGATGGGAAACTAGCATTAGAAGTTATTAGTACAAACAAAAAAGATACTGTTGTTTTAAAAGTAATATTTGGGGGTTTATTGCAGTCAAGAAAAGGCGTTAATTTACCAAACACTAAAATTTCATTACCTTGCTTAACAAATAAAGACAAAGAAGATTTAGATTTTGTACTTTCTGAAAAAATAGAATGGGTTGGTTTATCATTTGTGCGTTCAGCCAATGATGTTAAAATTCTAAAAAGAATAATTGATAAGCATAATCTACATCATAAAGTAATTGCAAAAGTAGAAAAGCCTGAAGCAATAAATGATATTGACGCAATAATTGAAGCGTCTGATGCAATTATGGTTGCAAGGGGAGATTTAGGAGTTGAGGTTCCTTCACATAAGGTTCCTGTTTATCAGAAAATGATTGTTGAAAAATGTATTACACAGGGAAAACCAGTTATAATTGCAACACAAATGTTGGAAAGCATGACTGAAAATCCAACAGCAACAAGGGCAGAAGTAAATGATGTTGCGAATTCTGTTATTGATGGGGCTGATGCTGTAATGTTAAGCGGAGAAACATCTGTTGGAAGTCACCCCCTGAAGGTTGTGGATACTATGCGAAAGATCATTAGAGATGTCGAGAAGAGTGATCATAATATATCAAAAAATAGAATAAATAAATCCGTGATAAATGACGAGCGATTATTGACAAATGCAATTTGTTCACATGCTTGCGATATTGCTAAAAGTACAGCTGCCAAAGCAATAATTACAGTTACTTACTCTGGATTTAACACAATAAAAATGTCAAGCTATAGGCCAAGTGCATTTATTTATGCTTTTACAAATAATCACACGATTTTAAACACACTAAGCTTGGTTTGGGGGGTAAGAGGTTTTTATTACGACAGAGGAACGACAACTGACCAAACTATACAAGAAACAAAAGAAATTTTAAGAGATGGAAATTTCTTAAAAAAAGGAGATTTGGTAGTAAATTTGGCTAGCATGCCAGCCCAGGAAAAAGGCATGACAAACATGATGAAATTAAGTAAAGTAAAATAAAACCAAAAATGATAAATACAGCATTATTAGCAGAAATTTGTAAGGTTGCGGGAGCGCCAGGACATGAACAAAGAGTAAGAGAAATTGTACTAAGAGAAGTAGAATCATTAGTAGATGAAATTAGAATTGACAACATGGGAAATGTTGTGGCAATTAAAAAAGGAAAAGAAAGAAAACGAGTAATGATTGGCGCTCATATGGATGAGATCGGATTTATTGTTACTCATATTGATGATAAAGGGTTTGTTTATTTTCATACTTTAGGTGGTTTCGATCCAAAAACATTAACTGCACAAAGAGTAATTATACATGGAACAGAAGATATAATTGGGGTAATGGGAGGTAAGCCAATTCACTTGATGAATGCTGCTGATAGAGCAAAAGTACCCACTATTAAAGATTATTTTATTGACACAGGAAGGCCTAAAAAGGAATTAGATAAAATAATTTCAGTAGGGGATACAATTACTAGAAGTAGTGAGCTGATTGAAATGGGAGATTGTATAAATTGTAAATCTTTAGACAATAGAGTTTCTGTTTTTATTCTTATTGAAATGTTCCGTGAAATGAAGGAAACTCCACCTTATGATGTATATGGCGTATTTACTGTGCAAGAGGAAATTGGAATTAGAGGTGCAAATGTTTCTTCAATGGATATAAATCCTGATTTTGGTTTTGGTTTAGATACTACTATTGCTTGGGATACTCCAGGAAGCACAAAACAAGAACAAGTTTCTGCTTTGGGTGAAGGGGCTTGTATTAAGGTTATGGATTCTGCTACTGTTTGTGATTACCGAATGGTAAAATATATGAAAGAATTAGCGAAAAAGAAGAAGCTAAAAACACAATTGGAGATATTACCTGCAGGAGGAACGGATACAGCAGGAATACAAAGAATGAACCCTGGAGGAAGTATTGCTGGGGCGGTCTCTATACCAACAAGACACATACATCAGTCTATAGAGATGGTACACAAAGAGGATGTAAGAGGAGCAATTGATTTATTGCGTCACTCAGTAGAAAACCTACATACTTATGATTGGAGCTTTAGATAGATTAAAGTAAAATAGAAATAAATAACCACCTGAAAGGGTGGTTTTTCTTTGTTAAAGAATCCCTATTCCGATAGCAATAGCCATTATCATAATCATTACCGCAACAGTAATTTGAACAAAGCTAGCTGTGATTTTTTTCAGCAACTTTTTTCCAATTAAAGCTCCAGTAAATGCAGCTAACACAGCTGCTAAAATGAGATTAATGTTTTCTTCCATACCAATAGAGGAGTATTTTGTGAAATAAACAGAAACTCTTGAAATATCAATCACAGAAGAAATCATTACTCCAGTAGCAATAAAGCTTTCCTTACTCAATCCGCACTTAATTAAAAAAGCACTTCTTAGCGCCCCTTGATGTCCTGATAGTCCACCAAAAAATCCACTAATAACACCCCCAATAAATAGTTTGTTTTCTGCAAATTCTAACTTTTTGAAAAAGGGTAGTAATTCCAAGAACGCAAAACCAAACATTAGAAACGCAACTAATACTTTTACGGGAGTAATGGAAAATTCTTTCTCCCCTATTGTATATGTAAGCCATTCTGTAGTTTCGGAAAATGATATCAACAGCCAAGCGCCAATCATCGCACTAATTATAGCGGGAGCACCAAATTTGATAACGACTTTCCAATTTGCTTCTTTCCCTACCAAATACATTTTGAAAAAATTGTTCAACAAATGAACAACTCCAGTTAAGGTAATTGCCATTTCCAAAGGAAAGAAAAGTGCAAAAACAGGCATTAAAATTGTGCCTAAACCAAAACCAGAAAAGAAGGTAAGCAGTGATGCGAAAAATGCAGCTAAGCAGATTAATACGATTCCCATGTAAATTTAGATGTTCTTGTCAAACTGCTTTAAGAAACGCACATCATTCTCAAAAAACAGTCGTAAATCTTTTACTCCATACTTTAGCATAGCAATTCTTTCAATTCCCATTCCAAAAGCATATCCCGTATATTTTTTAGAATCAATCCCACAGTTTTCTAAAACATTGGGGTCAACCATTCCGCAGCCTAAAATCTCTAAATAACCAGTGTATTTACATACATTACATCCTTTACCATTACAAATATTACAACTCACATCTACCTCAGCAGAGGGCTCTGTAAATGGGAAATATGAAGGCCTTAATCTTATTTTTGTTTTTTCTCCAAACATTTCTTTTGCAAAATAAAGAAGTGCTTGTTTTAGGTCTGCAAAACTTACATTTTCATCAATATACAAACCTTCCACTTGATGAAAAATACAATGTGCTCGAGCTGAAATCGCCTCATTTCTATATACTCTTCCTGGTGAAAGTGTTCGGATTGGTGGTTTATTTCTCTCCATATATCTTACTTGTACTGATGAGGTATGTGTTCTTAACAATACATCAGGATTAGTTTGGATAAAAAAGGTGTCCTGCATATCTCTTGCGGGATGTTCTTCAGGTAAATTTAAAGCAGAAAAATTATGCCAATCATCTTCAATTTCTGGCCCTTCCGAAACAGTAAATCCAATACGATTAAAAATATCTACAATCTGGTTTCTTACCAAGGAAATAGGATGTCTGCTCCCTAAATTATCCAGGGAAACTGGACGGCTTAAATCAATTTCTTCATCCTTCTTTTCGGTGTTGAAACTTCCTTTAAATGAATCAACTTTAGCTTGAGCATTTTGCTTTAAGGTATTTATTGCTTGTCCAAATTCTTTTTTACTTTCGTTAGGAACCTCTTTAAAAGCAGCAAATAAAGCATTCATTTCCCCCTTCTTACCTAAAAACTTTAGGCGAAATTCTTCAGTTTCTTTCTCTGATTTTGAAATAAATTTTTCAACCTCTTTTAGTAATCCCTTTACCTTTTCTAACATTGCAATAATTTATATATATTTGCTAATTCAATTACAAAGAAACAATAATTATGCTAAATAGGATTTTTAAAACTATATTATTAGGAGTTTTTTCTCTAGTGATAACAACTACATTTACTTCTTGTGAAAAAGAAAAAGACACAATAGCAGTAATTATAGTGAAAGATACTTTTGGAAATGTTGTTTCAGGAGTGAAAGTTGAGGTGAATCCAGATCAAACTATAAACCCTACTTCTGGAGAGCTCCCGATTCCTGATTTAAAAAAAGTTAACACAACAGACGCCAATGGAAAAGCTCAGTTTACCTATGAGCTTGAGTTAATATTAAACATTAAAGCCACCAAAAGTGATGGTAATGATAATTATGAGGGAGTAAATATTATTCGTTTACTAAGAGGGAAAACAACTACAAAAGTGGTTGAAATTTCATTGATATAAATCTAATCTAGATGTTTTATAATAGCCTCCTTCATTAGCAACCCTTGCTTTGCGTCATCTAGATTTTTTAAGGCTTTTAATTCGATCCAGTGTGGCCATCCGTCTTCATCTACTCTGTCAAACCGATAAAATCCAAAAGGAGTTAGTATCTTACATACTGCAACATGTAGAATATCTACTTTTTCCTCCCGACCAAATCGCTTAATACCCATATTTAGTTCTTGCACACCAATTAAATAAAGAATAGCCTTTAAGTTTATTTCATCATCAAATTGTCTCTCTATTTTTAAAACTAAAGCATCCCATTTTTTATTCAAGTCATCCATAATGCAAAGTTAAAATTTTAATATCTTTACGGTATGAATTATTTAGATATTATAATAGCAGTTCCTTTATTATATGGATTGATAAAAGGCTTTTCTAATGGACTTGTTAAAGAGGTGACGTCATTGTTAGCTTTGTTTATAGGTGTATATGTTGCTATAAATTTTTCAGAATATTTGGAGCCAAAATTTATTGATATGTTGGATGGTTATCAGGAATTTGTTCCTGTTTTAGCTTTCGGAGTCTTGTTTTTAGTAAGTGTCTTGTGTATAAAGGCCATAGGATTTGTTGTTGATAAACTAACAAAAGCACTGGCATTAGGTATTTTTAGTAGGGTGTTTGGAGGAATTTTTGGTTTTTTAAAAGTAGTTGTTATTTTCAGTTTTTTACTCTTTGTTATTACTGATTATAACTTGGTAAACAAACAAACTAAAAATGGTTCGGTATTGTTTGAGCCACTAACTGATATTGCAAAAACGATAACCCCAAAATTAAAAAAACATCAATCCATTTTAGATAAAATTGATAAAGAAGCTGAAAAAGCTAAAGAAAAAATAAATCAGAAAATTAATTTTTGATAGCAGTTACTCCGGGAAGCTGCTTGCCTTCAAGATACTCTAACATAGCTCCACCACCTGTTGAAATATAGGATACCTTTTCAGCTAAACCAAACTGCTTTACAGCAGCAACAGAATCACCCCCGCCCACTAATGAAAATGCGCCATTTTGAGTTGCCTTACATATTGCTTCCCCAACTTGTATAGTACCATTTGAAAAATTATCCATTTCAAAAACACCCATTGGTCCGTTCCAAATTATTGTTTTTGAATTCAATATTACCTTAGAAAAGTGAGTGATGCTATCGCTTCCAATATCTAGTCCCATAAATCCATCAGGAATATTTGTAATTTCAGAATGTTGAATGATTGCATTATTGTTAAACTCATTTGCATTTACTGAATCAGAGGGTAATAACAATTGAACTCCCTTTGCTTTAGCGTCAGTAATTAAGCTTTTTGCTAAAGCTACCTTGTCATCCTCCACTAATGAATTACCAATACTTCCACCCATTGCTTTAGCAAAAGTATATGCCATTCCACCACCAATAATTAGGTTGTCAACTTTGTCAAAAAGTGAAGTAATAACATCAATTTTACCCGTTATCTTTGCACCACCTATAATTGCGGTAAAAGGTCTTTTTGGGTTTTTAAGTGCAGTTTCTAAGCTATTTATTTCATTGCTAAGTAATAGTCCAAAATATTTATTGTTTGGAAAATAATTAGCAATAATTGAAGTAGAGGCATGCGCTCTGTGTGCGGTTCCAAATGCGTCATTTACATACACATCACCAAGGTTAGCCAGTCGTTTTGCAAAGTCAATATCTCCTGCTTTTTCTTGTGAGTAAAAACGCAAGTTTTCTAATACCAATACATCTCCATTTTCCATTTTAGATATATCAGTTAAGGTATTTTCACCAACACAGTCGATACTAAATCCAACTTCAGTTTCAAGCAAATTTGAAAGGTGTATAAGAGTATGTTTTAATGAAAACTTCTCTTCAAAACCATTTTTTGGTCTTCCAAGGTGAGACATGATAATTGCTTTCCCTCCGTCTGCAATGACTTTTTTAATTGTAGGTAGGGCGGCTTTAATTCTACTGTCATCAGTAATATTAAAATGTTTATCTAAAGGAACATTAAAGTCAACTCGTATTAAAACCTTTTTCCCTTTTAGAGATATGTCGCTTATGTTTTTCATTTTGCAAAAGTAAAATAAATGCTAAAAATGAGCGCAAATTATTTATATTTGACAGAAATAAATTTTGAATGTTATTTAAAGAGATTATAGGCAATAATTCATTGAAAAAGCAACTGATTGAGGCGGTTAGGAATAATCGAATTAGTCATGCTCAGCTTTTTTCTGGTAAAAGTGGTAGTGCCAAATTGGCTTTAGCGCTTGCTTATGCTCAGTTTTTAAATTGCGAAAACAGATCTGCAGTTGATTCTTGTGGAATCTGTTCTTCCTGTTTAAAGTTTAATAACCTATCACACCCCGACTTACACTTAGTTATACCAGTTTTAAAGACTAAAGAAGTGCAAAAACCAGTAAGCGACCATTTTATTGGTCAGTGGCGCAATTTTATAATTAACAATTATTATGGGTCGTTGAATGGTTGGATTGATTCATTTGGAACTGAAAACAAATCAGGTCAGCAGGGTGCAATTTATAAAGATGAAGCAAATAATATCCATAAAAAGTTAAGCCTTAAAAATTATGAGGCTGAATACAGAGTTGTACTAATTTGGATGCCAGAAAGAATGAACTTAGAGGTATCCAATAAGCTGCTGAAGTTATTTGAAGAGCCACCAAAGGGAACTATTTTTTTATTGGTAACTGAAAATGCCACCCGACTTTTACCAACTATAATTTCAAGATTACAGACGATTAAAATTGCTGATTTTACATCTGAAGATATTGTCAATCATTTTGGTGATAAGGTTTTGTCATTGGAAAAGGCAAAACAGCTTAGGAATTTAACGAATGCTGATTTAGGAAAAATTACTCAAATTTTGGAGGATAAAGAAGGGGAGTTAGATTTGTTTACTGACTTTTCAGTTTGGATGCGTCTTACCTACAAAATGGATGTTCAGGGAATTTCAAAGTGGGTAGACAATCTTTCTTTAAGGGGAAGAAAACAACAAAATCTATTCTTATCCTATGCTATAAAAATGGTTAGGGAGTGCTTAATTTATAATTTTGCAAGTAATACCTTGCTCAAAACAAACGAAAATGAATTTGCTTTTTTAACTAAATTTTCACCATTTATACATGAGGAGAACAGCGTAATGATAACTGAAAAATTAGAAGAATCAATTAGGGCAATTAATCGAAACGCAAATGCAAAAATCTTATTTTTTGAGCTTTCGCTTCAAATGGTGAAATTCTTAAGACTTAAGCGTAAATTTGCCATAAAATAAAACAAAATGGGTTGTAGTAATTGTAGTACTTGTGAGGTTTCCGAGAATAGAGGTTCTGCTAACAGTACTGTTTTTGATTGGCTGTATCAAATTGATGCTCCAAAAAGCGAAAATAGTAACTTGGTTGAAGTGCAATTTAAGGGAGATAGGAAAGACTTCTATGTTAATTCAGAAGATATAGATATTAGTAGTGGAGACTGGGTAGCTGTTCAGGGAGAAAAATCAGGGCATGATATTGGTAAAGTAACAATGAAGGGCGAGCTAGTTGCATTGCAGATAAAACGTAAAAGTAGAGATGTTGAAAAGGAACCTATCAGAAAACTATTTCGAGTAGCATCAGAAAATGACATGCAGAAGTGGAAGGATGCGGTAGCTAATGAGGATGATATTTTGATAAAAGCAAAACGAATTATTGAAGATTCCAAATTAGAAATGAAGCTTACTGACGTTGAGTTTCAAGGAGATAATTCGAAAGCAACATTTTATTATACAGCAGAAAAAAGAGTGGATTTTCGTGAGTTAATAAGAGAGTATTCAAGAAATTTTGGAGTGAGAGTAGAGATGCGCCAGATTGGTGTTAGACAAGAAGCTGCCAAAATTGGAGGAATAGGTTCGTGCGGTAGAGAGCTTTGTTGTTCTACTTGGATGACTGATTTCCCGTCAGTATCAACTAATGCTGCTCGTTATCAACAGCTATCAATTAATCCTCAAAAAATTTCAGGCCAATGCGGAAGATTAAAGTGTTGTTTGAATTTTGAATTAGATGGTTATACTGAGGCACTAAAAGATTTTCCAAGCACAAAAGTGCAATTAAAATCGAAAAAAGGAAATGCAAAATTTGTAAAATTAGATGTGTTTAAAGGAATCTTATTTTATTTTAATATGGACAATCCAGGTGATTTGCTTGAGCTATCCATTGAGAATGTAAATAAAATTATTGCATTGAATAAGAAAGGGGAATTACCTGCAAGCTTTGAAAGTTTTGTAATTGAAATTGAACAAAAGGAAGTTTCTTTTGAAGACGCTATGGGTCAAGACAATATTGGTCGTTTTGACAAAAAAAAGAAACCAAAATTTAAAAAGAAAAAGAAAGGAAATTGTCATTGTGGGAAAACTAAAAATCCAAATGGAAATTGTGATGGGTCTCACCGGAGTTAAAAAGTAATTATATGATTCGGACTTTAGCTTTAATTGGCACAATAGTTATGTTTATTTCATGTGATAGTTCTATTGTTTTTGAAGAATATAAAAGCTTTGAAAATCAGAATTGGAATACTGATAGCGCAGCATTTTTCAACTATACCATAACGGATACAACTAGTACTAATACAGTTAAAATTAAGTTAAGGCATACTGTTGAATATGAGTTTCAGAATCTGATTTTATTTGTTGAAACAGATGTAATTGACACGGTTGAATTGATGTTGGCAAACAAGGAAGGAATGTGGTTGGGCGGTGGAATTGGTGATGTAAGAGAGTTTGAATTTGAATATCAAAATGCAAAGTTATTTAGTAAAAAAGGAAATTATTCTTTTAAAATCGAACAAGCAATGCGTTATGGAATGGCTGAAAAAATCCAAGTACTAAATAATGTTCTTGCCGTAGGGTTAAGTATAGAAAAACAAAATGAGTAGAAATAGAAAGATACTGTTGTGGTTGATTATTACAAGTCCATTTTTTGGTTTGTTTCTACTCGTTAATTTGACAGCTATTGGTGTTTTTGGTGACCTACCTACATTTGAGCAATTAGAGAATCCAAATAATAATTTAGCAACTGAGATTATTTCAGAAGATGGTGTGATTTTAGGAAAGTATTTCTTTGAAAACAGGAGTAAAGCAAACTACAATGAGATTCCAGAAAATTTAATTAATGCATTCATTTCAACTGAAGATGTGCGTTTTAGGAATCATTCAGGAATTGACGGAAGAGCATTATTAAGAGCAATTCATGGAGCTTTAACTGGAAAAAGTAGTTCGGGAGGTGCGAGTACGATTACTCAACAATTGTCCAAAATGTTATTTACCGAAAAGCCTAGCTCTGGCATAGACAGAGTAATGCAAAAATTAAAAGAATGGATAATTTCAGGACAGCTAGAAAAGCGATATACAAAGGACGAGATATTGACTATGTATCTAAATCGTTTTGACTGGGTAAATAATGCAGTAGGAATTAAGTCAGCATCACAAGTCTATTTTAACAAAGCACCAATTGATTTGAATGTTTCAGAATCAGCAATGCTAGTGGGAATGTTAAAAAACCCTTCTTACTACAATCCAAATAGAAGAATGGAATTAACGGAAGGAAGAAGAAATATTGTTTTTTCTCAAATGAAAAAATATGAAGTTATTTCAGATTCTTTATATGATACTCTAGTGCAACAGCCAATTATTCTGAATTTTAATAAAGCAAGTCATAATGAAGGCTTGGCTCCTTATTTCAGAGAGTATTTTAGAGGTGAGCTAAAGAAATGGTGCGCAACACATACTAAGCCTGATGGTACAAATTACAATGCTTATACTGATGGATTAAAAGTATATACTACTATTAATTCTCGTTTGCAACAGTTTGCAGAGGAAGGTATGCGTACGCATATGTCATCTTTACAAAAAGATTTTAATAACCATTGGAAGGGCTATACAAAAGCGCCTTATCCAGATGATTTTGAATGGGAGCAAATAGATGAAATTATCGACCAAGGAATGAGACGTTCTGAAAGGTATAGGAAATTAAAGAAGGCAGGAAAGTCTATAAAAGTAATAAAAAGTATTTTTAAAAAGAAAGTACAAATGACTTTATTTTCATGGGATGGAGAGATAGATACTTTGCTTTCTCCTAGAGATTCTATAAAATATAATAAGTTTTTTATTCATAGTGGAATGATGAGTATGGACCCAAAAACGGGACATGTTAAAGCTTATGTTGGGGGAATAAGTTATAAACATTTTAAGTACGATCATGTTAAGATTGGAAAACGACAGGTAGGATCTACATTTAAGCCTTTTTTATATTCCTTAGCCATGCAGGAAGGTTATACTCCATGCTCTGAGGTTTCTAATGTTCCGGTTGTTTTTGATAAAACAAGATGGAGGTTGGAAAAAGATTGGGTGCCAAAGAATTCAGGAGATGAGTTTGATGAAATGTCATTAACCCTAAAGTTTGGTTTGGCAAATTCTATCAATACAGTTACAGCTTATATCATGAAACAATTTGGACCTCATGCTGTGGTTGATTTGGCAAAAAAGATTGGAATCCATTCTAAGATTTTGGCAGTACCTTCTTTATGTTTGGGAACGTTTGATTTGTCGGTTTATGAAATGGTGGGTGCGTATTCCACTTTTGTAAATAAAGGAGTGTGGACAGAACCCATTTTTGTTACTCGAATTGAAGATAAAAATGGAGTAGTATTAGAAGATTTTCTACCAAAAACTCAAGAGGCTATGAGTAAAGAAACGGCTGACTTGATGGTAAGAATGTTACAAGGAGTGGTTGATGGAGTGTATAGTCCTGCTGCAGGAGTAACTAGAGGAACAGGAGTGAGATTACGTTTTAAGTACGGTTTTGAAAATGAAATGGGAGGTAAAACAGGAACGACTCAAAACCAGTCAGACGGTTATTTTATGGGAATAACACCTAATTTAGTTACAGGAGTTTGGAGTGGTTGTGAGGATAGAGCGGCTCACTTTCGGACTATACATTATGGACAAGGAGCTAATATGGCATTGCCGGTTTTTGCAGAATATATGCAGAGGGTGTATGCCGATACTTTAGAATCAGGAATTTACCCAATTGACTTTGATATTCCAAAGTCAGTGGATCTAAAATTAGATTGTGGAGAAGCAACTAATAGTATTGGGACTGATGAATTTGATGAAGAATTTTAAATTATGATAAATAAGATAGTTGATAATATTGAACAGGCACTTGAAGGAGTGGAAAGCAATATGACTTTTATGTTTGGTGGTTTTGGGCTTTCGGGAATTCCTGAAAATGCAATTGCATCTCTTTCCCAGAAAGAAATTTTTGGACTGACCTGTATCTCTAATAATGCTGGTGTGGATGACTTTGGATTAGGACTATTGCTACAGAGAAAGCAAATTAAAAAAATGATTTCGTCTTATGTAGGCGAGAATGCTGAGTTTGAGCGACAAATGTTAAGTGGTGAATTGGAAGTGGATTTAATCCCTCAAGGTTCTTTAGCTGAAAGATGCCGAGCTGCAGGGTCGGGAATACCTGCATTTTTTACTCCTGCAGGATACGGAACTGAAGTAGCTCAAGGAAAGGAGGTGAGGGAGTACAATGGCAAGCCTCATATTTTGGAAACAGCATTAACGGCGGACTTTGCGTTTGTAAAGGCTTGGAAAGGTGACACTGCTGGAAACCTTATTTTTAAGGGAACTGCCAGAAACTTTAATCCACTTATGGCTATGGCAGGAAAAATTACTGTTGCTGAGGTAGAAGAATTAGTCCCGGCAGGAGAGCTAGACCCAAATCAAATTCACACACCAGGAATTTTTGTACAAAGAATTTTTCAGGGAGAGAAATACGAGAAAAGAATTGAACAAAGAACAGTTAGAACCAAAGAATAATGGCTTTAGATAAAAATCAAATAGCGCAAAGAATAGCGCAAGAATTAGAGCATAATACCTATGTAAATTTAGGGATTGGAATTCCAACCTTGGTTGCAAATTATATCCCTTCGGGAATAGATATTGAATTTCAATCAGAAAATGGAGTTTTAGGAATGGGTCCTTTTCCTTTTGAGGGAGATGAAGATCCAGATTTAATAAATGCAGGAAAACAAACTATTACCACTCTGGACGGGGCGGTACTCTTTGATTCTGCGACTTCATTTGCTATGATAAGAGGACAACATGTTCAACTTACAGTGTTGGGTGCTATGGAGGTTTCTGAAAATGGTGATATAGCCAACTGGAAGATTCCTGGTAAAATGGTAAAAGGTATGGGTGGTGCTATGGACTTGGTAGCTTCTGCTGATAATATTATTGTTGCAATGATGCATACCAATCGAGCAGGTGAAAGTAAAATTTTAAAACAATGTACTTTACCTATTACGGGTGTAAACTGCGTAAAGAAAGTAGTAACTAACTTAGCTGTTTTGGAAGTTACTGAAAAGGGTTTTAAACTTTTAGAAAGAGCGCCAGGCGTAAGTGTTGATGAAATAAAAAATGTGACTCAAGCTACCTTAATTATTGAGGGTGAAGTTCCTGAAATGGGGCTTTAAAAATACTTTATCAAAAAGGATTAAGAAACTATAACTCCCTTACTTTCTAAATGTTTTTTTATGTCTTCTAATTTCCCTTCAGGAATAGCATCAATTAATTTTTGAGTATATTCTGTCCCGGGTTTGTTATAAATTTGGTCAGCATCCCCCATTTCTTCAATCTTTCCTGCCTGCATAACAACCATCCTATCACTCATGTATTTTACAACTGATAAATCATGAGAAATAAAGATATAGGTTAATCCAAACTCTTCTTTTAGTTCATTTAATAAGTTTAAAACTTGCGCTTGTACTGATACATCTAATGCGGAAACTGATTCATCACAAATGATAAACTTAGGCTTTACAGCCAATGCTCTTGCAATACCTATTCTTTGTCTTTGTCCTCCAGAAAATTCATGTGGATAGCGGTAAAAATGAGCAGGGTCTAAACTTACTCTAGTTAAGAGTTCTTCAACTTTTTTCTTTCTTTGCTCATCATTCTCAAGGATTCCATGCACTTGCATAGGCTCCATAATTGCATTTCCAATTGTCATTCTTGGATTAAGAGATGAGTAAGGGTCTTGGAAGATAATTTGAACATCTTTACGAAATAGTCTAAGCTCTTCAGTATTCATTTTTGCAATATCTCTCCCTTTGTAAATCATTTCCCCTTCAGTAGGTTCTTCAAGGCGAATAATCGTTCTACCAATTGTTGTTTTTCCACAGCCACTTTCACCAACCAAACCTAAAGTTTCTCCAGGATATACATCAAAAGAAACATTATCTACTGCTTTTACATGATCACTTATGCCGCCAAAAAACCCATTACGGATTGGGAAATAAGTTTTTAAATTTTTAATTTGCATTAAAGGTTCCTGACTGTAAAGCGTCTTGTGTTTTGCAACTCTTTCACTTTCAGGAATAGCTAAGTCTTTTGTAAATTCTGCTACTGAAATACCATTATCAATTATCTCTCCGCTTTCATCAATTTTCATAAAATCAGAAACGGTAGGTAAGAAAGTATAGCGTTTATCCAAAGGTGGTCGGCAAGCTAAAAGTCCTTTGGTATAAGGATGCTTTGGGTTAGTAAAAATATCCCAAACACTCCCTTGTTCCACAATATTCCCTTTGTACATCACAACTACTTTATCGGCAAGTTCAGCTATTACTCCCAAATCATGGGTGATGAACATAATTCCCATATCATGTTCTTTTTGCAAGTTTTGCATTAGTTGTAATATGGTTTTTTGTACAGTAACATCTAGTGCAGTTGTTGGCTCATCAGCAATTAAAACTGATGGCTGGCAACTCATTGCCATAGCAATCATCACTCTTTGCTTTTGTCCTCCAGAAATTTGATGAGGATAAGTGCTAAAAATACGTTCAGGAGTTGGTAGTTGAACCTCTTTAAATAATTTAATAGTTAATGCTTTTGCATCTTTCTTGTTCAGTTTTTGATGCAAAATAATAGCCTCCATCACTTGATCACCACAGGTAAACACTGGGTTTAATGATGTCATTGGCTCTTGGAAAATCATAGCGATATCATTTCCCCTGAACTTACGTATTTCCTCTTCTGAAATAGCTAAAAGATCAGTAGCTGTTCCGTCTTTTTCATGAAAAATAATCTCACCACCACTAATTTTTCCAGGAGGGCTAGGAATTAATCGCATAGCTGAAAGTGAAGTAACCGATTTTCCTGATCCTGACTCTCCAACAATACCGATTGTTTCTCCTTTGTTAAGGGTAAAACTAACTCCATTTACTGCCTTTACAATTGTTCCTTCAGTATGAAATTCGGTAACAAGATTCTTAAATTCTAATAATATATTTTCCATCTTCTGCTTTTTTTTAGGTGGTTAAAAATAGTTTTTAAATTCTATTTAAACAAACTCAATGTTATTTTCTGAAATAAG
>CATEYX010000030.1 GCA_949511925.1 Cryomorphaceae bacterium
AATGCAATTTGGCATTATGAAAAAAGCTTACAACTTAACAATAATGAAAAAACAATACATAATTTGGAGCTATCAAAGCTTAAGATTATTGATCGCATTGAACCCCTACCTCAACTTTTTTACAAAAAATGGTGGATTAATTTAACTCAGACTTTAAGCACTCAAGTTTGGCAGATTCTAACATTGTTTGGCATCGGGTTGATTTTTATATTGCAATTAATTAGTCAGTTTACATCACTCAAAAGCAAACTAATTACAAAAATACTATCTGCAATAACAGTAATTATTTTACTTATAACGCAAACTTCTTACCACAATAATTTCACTAAAAAGGAAGCTATTATTTTTTCCGAAACAATTACAATAAATAGCGCTCCAACTAGTAGTAGCACTAATTTGTTTACCCTACATGCAGGAATTAAGGTTGAAATAACAGATGTAATTGGCGATTGGGTTAACATTAAAATTGCTAACGGAAATAGCGGTTGGATTGCACAAAATTCTATCAAAGAATTATAGAGATATACGATCTGTTTTGGGTGTATAAGTTTATAAAACATTCAAAAGGAGTTTTAGTCATTTTTTCGTATATTTGTTGCTTAGACAAAAATCAATTATATGAAAAAACTTTTTTACCCTATAACCTTAGCTTTTATTACTCTAATATCGACTACTCTTTCGGCATCAAACCCTTCTGATTGGGAGACCTATTTTGAAAACGATACCGTTAAGATTGAGTACGCTTATCAAGTTTGTAATTTTTCATCAACTGCGAGTCAAGAATTAGCAATTTTTAAATTCACTAATTTAACCAATCAAACAATTAGCTTAAGCTATACAACAGAACTTTGGAACAATGACCAATGCTTAAATTGTAATCAAGAAACTGAAGAATATAAAAAATCGCTATCACTTTCTAGTCATGAAATCATAACTAGCAATTGTAATAATGAATGGAAAAGCTTAGTTATTTTTTCTGCTTTTATTACAAACGACAATGAAGCGAAAAGACATGAGTCAATAACAAAATTTGAATTAACAGAAATCAATATTATCCATGAATAAGAAATCTTTAATTTCCTACATAACACTAGCAATAATTTTTTTAAACACTACAGTAGCATTTGGACAATGCACAGTTTGTATTGACGGACCACTTAACATAACTTGTGGAGAAAGCATAACCCTTGATGGAGATGGATTTATAATTTCCACTATCTATTCGGATAATTTCAACTCCGGATTCAATGCTGGTTTATGGGGAACAGCTGGAATAAGTACTGGAGGAACTACTAACTCAACCTGTACAAGTGGACCTACAGTAATTTCAACTTGCGTAGGATCAGTAATAACTCCTGCAGGTGATTATTTATGGTTCCCTGCAGGCGCAGTAGTACCGAGGTCTGCCAGAACTATTCAGATCCCTGTTCCTATTACAGGAGGAAGTATTAGTTTTGAATTTAAGATGGAAGATCAAGGTGGTGCTTGTGATGGGCCTGACCTTTTAAATGAAGGAACTATGGTTCAATACAGCATAAATAATGGAGTAAGTTGGACAGATATATCTTCAACAGTTTTCCCATTCAGCTCGAATCCCCCTCCTTACACTAACAAAGCTTACTTCTGCCCTACAAACCCAAATTTACAAACCTTAAATGCATGGAACCAATATACAATTGACATTCCTGCTGCTACATATGGATTGAACACACGTTTTAGATGGATACAAACTGGACCAACCTCTGCTAATTGGGATTTTTGGGGGTTAGAGAATGTTAACTTTAATCTTACGAATGGAGTCTCAAGTTACTCTTGGACAAGCTCTGCAGGGCCAGTAATAAGTACAAATCAATCTTACACTCCTCCTTCAAACTTAACAGCAACTGAAACCTATACATTAACTTTTGATGATGGAACTACATCTTGTTCCGCATCACATACTGTTACAGTTGCCGATCCTGTTATAACGCCAACTTTAACATCAACAAATCCTTGCCCTTCAATTGTTGATTTATCAGCTGATGCCTCTTTCAATAATTGTAATTATACGATTTACCTATTTGATAATGGTGGAGATGGTTGGATTAACTCCAATCCTCTTAACCCTAACAACAGATTAGATGTTTACATTGATGGAATTTTACAAAGTACAATTACCATGAATAATGGTTTCGGACCATTATCCTATACTTTTCCGGTTACTAATGGAGGGACGCTAAGCACCACATTCTTAGGTGGGGGCCCCAACCCAAATCAATGCGCCTATTTCATTGAAGATAACCAAGGAAATTTAGTGTGTTTTGATGGAGTAAGTAGTACTCCCGCTTTTTGGCCGATTACAACATTCTCTGGATCACCTGCATTTAACGCAACTCCTGCTTCTGGCTGTACCGTTATTACAACTTGTATTCCAACAAATACGTATAATTTTAACTGGACAGTCTTACCTGGACTTACAACAACAGGAATCGCATTACCTAACAATCAAACAACAGGAATAACGGTAGCACCAAACGCAATAGATTATCAAATTTGTATTGACGATATCCTAAACCCTGGATGTACTGCTTGTAGTACAATCACTGTTCCTGGAAACCCAAGTATTGGAACTTTTGATTTTTCTATTACTTCAACTAACCCTTTATGTAATGACGGCTCTACATCAAATATTACTTTTGAGCTATCCTCAACTACAATTTCTAGTGGTAATTTTGGTTTTGACCTACAAGAAGTTGATGCATTTGGAGCTGTGATAAGTACAACGCCTTTCACATTCACTACTTCTCCTTATACATTTAACATACCCATCCCTGGCTCTTCAGGTACTTTTAACTATCAAGTTGTAAACTTATTAGATGCAAGTGGATGCCCTATACCTGTAAACTTACCAAATCCTTTATTGTTGACTTTTAATGACCCACCAAATGCGGGTACAATAGTTAATAACCCTTTTACTTTATGTAGAAATGATGTTGCCAGTTTATATCTTCCAAATAATTTATCTGGCTCGCCCGAGTTAAATGGAACATGGAGCTTCCTTGGTGTACAAAACGCTGCTTATAATTTACCGTTCGCTGGCTTTAATTACATACTAGATCCTTCTGTGTTCCCTGCAACAACAATAGGAGCTTATCATACATTTCAATATGAAGTAAGTCCGCTACCAGGATGCCCAAATCCAAGTACAATTCAAATACTAGTAGCTATTGAGGATGCTCCTAATGCAGGAACTTTACCTGCTTATTCGATTGATATATGTTTGGATGGTACAGCTACTGATTTAAATTCTTTATTCAATTCAACTTTAAGTTGTCCTTCATGCACTAATCCAAGTCCATTTACAGGAATAAATTGGACTGATGTAACTGGTGGTACACCTGGAACTCCAATTCTTAACCCTTTAACTTGGACTCCAATAGCTTCAGGAACACATACAATTAGGTACACTGCTGACATTTCAGTTAACTGTCCTTCTACTGATTTTGAAGAAATAACTATAAATGTGAGTGACATTCCTACAGCTACATTTAGCACGAGCGCTACAGCAGATCAGGCATGTTTAAATGATAATGTAGATTTAATTTTCTCTCCTACTGGAGTAGGAAACTTTACAATTCAATATTTTGATCCAAGTGGAACTTCAAACTCAGTAACAGTTGATGCAAATAGTGATGATATTCTTACTGGAAACCCTATCTCCATCCCTACAAATGCAGCTGGTAGTTTCACCTATTGGATTCAAGACATAGTAGATTTAGGAGCTGGCGCAACAGGATGTACCGGATCAGCATTTACTGATGTTAATTTATTAGTTACAGATCCACCACAATCTGGGGTTACTACATCAAATACTATCTGTGAGGATGACATCACCTTACATAATCTAAACACTGCTCCCTACTTTCCTACATTTGGTGATGCAGGTGGAGTATGGACTTATGGAATTAACTCTGTAGCTAGTGGAACATTTCAAGCTTCTGATAATTTAGGAAATAGTATTGATCCTTTTGGAGCCTACACCTATACTGTAACTGATGCTTTAGGAATTTGCCCTGATGAGTCCACAAATATTACAATTACTGCTGAAACACCTCCTAATACAGGAATTGCGAACACTAATATGGAAATTTGTGTAAATGATGCCTCAATTACAAGTTATAACCTTTTCCAATTATTAGATGGAAGTCAAGACATTAATGGAACTTGGTTATACAATGGTATAGTAGTAGCAAATCCAATAGATCTAACAGCTCCTATATTTAATCTAGGAACTCCTGCAATATCAACTACATTTTCTTTCGCATATCAGTTGGTTCCTGCTAATCCCTTAAGTTCATGTACAAATAATGGTGCTTTGCCTTATTCTACAAGCAGTAACTTAACTATACATCCAGAACCAAAAATAGACCCTACAACACCCACAGCAAACCCTTTAACAGTTTTTCAAAGCCTGTCAACTACTATTTTCGTTAATATGCTTGAAGGGTCGCCACCATTTACAGTAAACTTAATAGGAAATGAGATTCCAATTGGTATTTACTCTCCATTTATAATCAATACTGGTATGTCAGGGTCAGGACCGGCTACTCCTAACTATGACATCTTAAATAATCCAGTAACAATTTCGATTACTTCAATTACTGATGGAAATAATTGTACTAGTATTCCTGGTAGTGCAAGTGTAGATGTTACAGTAGAACCATTTCCAATTATTACTGCAAGTTCTAGCAACATTGAACTGTGTGAAGGACTACCCTTAGATATTATATTTGAAGGAATTCAAGGAATCCCGGCTATAAATATTGACTTGTTGATTAACGGAACAGCATATAACACTGCTACTTCTACAATAAATGGAATAACAATCTTAAATACACCAACGTCAAGTGATATTTCATCATTATTATCAATAGGAAGTAATTTAATCCAAATAATAAACATAGTTGATGCTGGGGGAAATATTTGTCCAAACTCTTTATTGCCACCAAACTTTACAATTACTATTAATGAGAATCCATCCCTTTCAAATTTCTCTTCAAATAGCCCAATTTGTGAAAATGAAAATGCTGAAATTTCATTTAGCTTTAATTCAGGATTAGCTCCTTTTATAATTGATTATAATTACAGTCCTTTAAGCTCAGGTCCTTCTCAGATAACTTGTAATAATACTCATGTGGAAGTTTTATCATTATTACCTGAAAATTACACTTTCTTTATCACATCTTTTACTGACGATAACGGCTGTATTGGAATTTTACCTACCGACATAAATTTAATAGTAAATGAAGCTCCAATAATTACTCTAAATAGTTTTATACCATCAGAGATTTGTGAAGGAAATACTATTCCATTAAATCTTCAAACACCTATAAATCTTTCTACCCCAGCAGTACCGTATACCTTAGTGATTAATAGTACAGATTCATATTCCATCAGTAATAACGGTACCATTTTTAGTGGTGCGAATATTGGAAATTTAATTTCATACACTCAAAACAATGCAGGAGTATATCCCTTCATTATAACTGAATTTTATGATGATAATGGCTGTGGAATTATTGACCCAGTAAATAACGCGGCAACACTTACAGTGAATGAAAATGCCGATATGATTGTAACAAGTACATCTGATACTGGAGAAGTTTGTCAAGGTGACCTGGCTTACATTAACTTTGAGTTTACAAATGGTACTGCTCCATGGGAAGTAACCTTTATTAAAGATGGAATTCCCATAATATTGCCTCCATATAATAATTCAGTTACCATACCTCAATCTTTATATACTTATAATACATCATATGATATAATCTCATTAAAAGATGCTAAAGGATGTAATAAAGATCCTTTCGATAAGGATTTTGATATTATTGCAAACCCATTACCTATTGCCGAATTATATACTGATGATAAGTTTATTTGTGATGATGGTAGTACAACTGAAATGATATTTACAATTAATAGTGGAACACCTGCGTATAATGTAAGTTATTCAATCGGTTTAGAAAATAAATTTCTAAATATCAATACAAACTCCACCCCTTTGGCATTAACTACTGATCAAGTAGGAATCTGGAAAATAACAGAAGTAGTTGATAGTAAAGGATGTATTGCAGATGAAAAAGGAGAGAAAGTAACAATTAGCCTAAACCCTTCTCCTATCGCAAGCTTTGTTGCTTATCCACAACCAACTGATGTGAACAACCCATTTGTTAATTTTATAGATAATTCAATTGGACATACCAATGCTGTTTGGAATTTCTATAATAATATTACTAATGATACTATAATAAATAATTCAAAATTTATTCATGAGTTTAGTGCTATTGCTGATACTCATTTGGTAACTCTTAACATTATTTCTGATAGTGGGTGTGTTAGTTCAGTTACTCAAACAATATTTATTAATGAAGCATTTAGTTGTTTTATTCCTACTGGTTTCACACCAAATAATGATTTATATAATGATCATTTCCTTCCAGTTACTAGAGGAGTGACCGATTATAAATTATCGATTTATGATCGATTTGGATCAAGAGTGTTTGAAACAGATAAATACACTGATACATATTGCATGTATGGTTGTGATCAAGCTTGGGATGGTAAAATAAATAATGGGACTGAAAATGCAATCGGAGGAATTTATGTATACAGCATAGTTATCATTGATTTTAACGGTAAAGAAAGAAATTTTGAAGGTACAGTAACCTTAAATAGATAATTTTCGTTACCAATTTAACATATTAACTTAACGCATAAGACTTATTATTTTATTGATAATTAATATTATTTTAGAAAATGAAAAAAATACTTCTGATTCTTTTTTATTCACTAGTAGTTAGTGATTTTAAAGACAAACCCATCATCTATAGAGGAACATTAAGGTTGATTAGATAATATGCAAAAAATTAACTGAACGCATAAGACTCAATTCTTTATTTAATTAATAAATTAATAAATAATATTATTTTTGCACCATGAAAAAAATATTTATACGACTTTTTTCTCAAACCTTAAACATTAGTAAAAATTTAAAAATTGGACTAATAGTTTTCGTATCAATTATATTCTCGACTGAGACTTTTGCTACTCATG
>CATEYX010000031.1 GCA_949511925.1 Cryomorphaceae bacterium
AGGTATTCTCTTTTTATGATGAGCCAAATTTTACGCATTGTTTATCGCTTTTATAAATATTTCTTCCATGCTTGGAATTTCTTTTCTGAAAGAAATAATTTCAGTCTGCTGAATAATGCTTTGCAAAGCCTCTTGTTGTGTTTTCCCTTCTTTTAAAAGAAGGCTATAATTAGTTTCTTTCTGACTAATGATAGAAAAATAATCGTTTTCACTTAATACCTTATCTGTCGTAATGACTTCATAAGAATTATTAGCGAATTGTTTTTTTATTTCTTCAATTGGGCCTTCAAGTATGGTTTGTGCTTTATTGATGAGTGCAATGTGGTCACAAATTTCTTCTACTGATTCCATTCTATGGGTAGAGAAAATAATAGTGGTTCCTTTTTCGCTAAGTTCTAAAATCTCTTTTCGGATGATAGCCGCATTTATAGGGTCAAATCCACTGAAGGGCTCGTCAAAAATTAATAGTTTCGGCTCATGAATTACAGTTACCACAAACTGAATTTTTTGCGCCATTCCTTTACTAAGTTCTTCTACTTTTTTGTTCCACCAACTTAAAATGTCTAGTTTTTCGAACCAAAACTTTAATTTTTCTAAAGCTTCATCATAGGACATTCCTTTTAACTGGGCTAGATAAAGGGCTTGTTCTCCTACTTTCATTTTTTTATAAAGTCCTCTTTCTTCAGGTAGGTAGCCAATATCAGAAATATGGTGTTTGCGTAAAGGTGCGCCATCAAAAATTAAGCTGCCACTATCTGGAGCCGTAATTTGATTAATGATGCGCATTAAGGTAGTTTTACCGGCACCGTTTGGACCTAATAATCCGTAAATACTACCTTTGGGTACTGTTATGCTTACTTTGTTAAGTGCAATATAGTCTCCATATTCCTTAACAATATCTTTTGCTATAAATATGGATTCTTTCATTTTAACCAAACATTTCTTTTACTCTATCAAAAAAGGATTTGTCATTTCCAGTAGGCATTGGTGTAAAGGAATCTGATTTTTTGGAGTTTTCAAAAAATTCTTTTTCTTCTTTAGATAATTTCTGTGGTGTCCAAACATTAATATGGATAAGCAAATCACCAGTTCCGTAACTATTTACTGAAGGTAATCCCTTCCCTTTTAAACGCAATATTTTTCCACTTTGGATTCCTTCTTCTAATTTAATTTTAACCTTTCCACTTATAGTAGGAATTTCAGTATTTGTACCCAGAGCGGCATCAGCAAAGCTAATGTAATGATCAAAATGTAGGTTTTGACCATCTCTTACCAGTTGCGCATGTTCTTCAACATGAATCAAAACAATTAAATCTCCATTTACACCCTCCATTGGAGCAGCATTTCCTTTTCCGCTTACTTTTAGCTGCATACCATCTTCAACCCCTGCTGGGATAGTGATTTTTACTGTCTCACTTTCTTTAAGCATACCATTAGCATCCGTTCCTTGCGGGCGTTTATCAATGCTTTTCCCGTTTCCGTTACAATGCGGACAGGGGCTTGCCGTTTGCATTTGCCCTAAAATAGTATTGCTAATACGCGTAACTTGGCCACTTCCATGACAAGTATTACATGTAGTATAAGTTACTCCTTCAGCATTTACTAATCGACTTACTTTTATTTTTTTCTCTACACCTTCAGCTATCTCTTTCAGGTTTAAGGATAAACGAATTCTAAGGTTACTTCCTTTTACTACTCTTCTTCCTCTGCTTCTTCCGCCTCCTCCAAAACCTCCTCCACCAAATACATCCCCAAACTGACTGAAGATGTCGTCCATATTCATTCCTCCTCCTCCATAACCACCACCTGAAGCTCCACCCATTCCTGCATGGCCGTATTGGTCGTACTTTTGTTTTTTTTCTGGACTACTTAGCACATCATAGGCTTCAGCAGCTTCTTTAAATTTATCTTCAGCCGCTTTATTATCAGGGTTTTTATCAGGATGATATTTAACCGCTAATTTTCTATAAGCCTTTTTTATTTCTTTGCTTTCAGCACTTTGGCTAACACCAAGTGTTTCGTAATAATCTCTTTTCGACATGATTTAATCTTTATTTGCAACTACTACTTTTGCATAACGCAATATTTTCCCTCCAAGTAAATATCCTTTTTCAATTGTGTCAATAATTTTTCCTTTCATATCTTTTGATGGAGCAGGGATATTAGTTATTGCTTCATGAAAATCGGTATCTAAAATTTTACCATTAGGATCTTCAATTTCTTTTAATCCTTTTTTATCCAACTCAGCTTTTAATTGTTTGTAGATTAGTACTGGCCCGTCTTCATCAGAATAATTATTGGCTTTTATGGAACGTTCAAAATTGTCCAGAATTGGCAGTAAAATGGTCATAATGTCTTTGTTGGCAGTGCTAAACAATTCCATTCTTTCTTTTGCATTTCTTCTTCTAAAGTTTTCGAACTCGGCAAATAGGCGTAAATTCTTATCTTTTTCAGCTGCTAACTGCTCTTCCAAAGTAAGTTCTATTTTTACTTCTTCCTTTATCAATTCTTCAGTAGAAGTAGTATTTTCTTCTGTTTTTACTGTTTCAGTTTGTATTGTTTCTTCAGCAACTTCTTGCTGTGCTTGTTTATTTTTGCTCATTGTGTATTTTTTTTACACTATTATATAATGCAAGTATTTTGCCAAAGGTGTCAAAAAGACAATTTGTCAGTTTAGTTTTTTTGGTCTTCTAAAAAGCGACTAAGTGCAGGGCCTTTTAAATCGCGTGCAATAATAATTCCTTTTCCGTCAATAAGCACATTACTTGGTATGGAACGAATGCCGTATTTATTTGACCCTTCTGATTGCCAACCTCCTAAATCAGAAACATGGTATTCCCAAAAAAGTTGATCCTTGTTAATTGCTTTTACCCAAGCATTATTTTTTTTGTCAAGAGACAAACTAAAAATCTCAAATCCATTTCCGTTTTTGAATTTTATTTTTGTGTATTTTTTGTAAGCGTCAACCAAATTAGGATTTTCTCTACGGCATGGACCGCACCAAGAGGCCCAAAAGTCAATCAATACCAATTTATCTCTTAGGTCAGAAAGTTTTAGTTCATTTCCTGTTGGGTTATTGTAGGCTAATTCAGGAGCAATATCTCCTATTTTTAAACCTATTTCTTGTGCCGTTGCAAAGTTGATTGTTAAGGCTACCAATAGTATTGAAAGTGTGTTTTTCATAATTAGTTTATTCTTGTTATTTGTGCGCCAATGGCATTTAATCTTGTGTCAATATTTTGGTATCCTCTATCAATTTGCTCTACATTGTGTATAGTACTTTCTCCATCAGCAGCAAGGGCAGCTAATAAAAGTGAAACTCCTGCACGAATATCAGGTGAAGTCATAGTGGTTGGCTTGAACTGAAACTGATGATTGAGTCCGATTACAGTCGCTCTATGTGGGTCGCATAAAATAATTTGTGCTCCCATATCAATGAGTTTATCTACAAAGAAAAGGCGCGATTCAAACATTTTTTGATGGACAAGTACGGTGCCCTTAGCTTGTGAAGCAACTACCAAAATAATACTTAATAAATCAGGAGTAAATCCTGGCCATGGGGCATCAGAAATAGTTAAAATTGAACCATCAATAAATGATTGTATTTCATAACTTTCCTGTGCAGGAATGTAAATATCATCTCCTTGTCGTTCCATTTTAATTCCAAGTTTGGCAAAAACAGATGGGATTAATCCCAACTCATCATAACATACATTTTTGATGGTAATCTCTGATTTCGTTATGGCCGCCAAGCCAATAAAGGAACCAATTTCAATCATATCAGGCAGGATTCTGTGTGTGCATCCTGTTAAACTTTCAACTCCTTCTATTTGTAATAAGTTAGATCCTACGCCAGTAATTTTAGCTCCCATAGAGTTTAACATCTTACAGAGTTGTTGCAAATAAGGTTCGCAAGCAGCATTGTATATACTTGTTTTCCCTTTTGCCATAACAGCGGTCATTACAATGTTTGCTGTTCCTGTTACTGACGCTTCATCAAGGAGCATATCTGTTCCTTTTAACTGGTCAACAGTCACTCTGTAAAATTCTTCTTTGCTGTCGTATACAAAATTAGCGCCTAGTTTTTCAAAACCTATAAAGTGAGTGTCTAGTCTTCTTCTACCTATTTTATCTCCTCCCGGTCTTGGAATATATCCTTTTCCGTAACGAGCTAATAAAGGGCCAACTATCATAATTGAACCTCTAATTCGACTACTTTTTATTTTATAGTCTTCCGAAGAAAGATAATCAATATCAACCTTGTCTGCCTTAAAGCTATAGGTTGATTCGTTTATTTGTTTTACAGCAACATTTAAATCACGTAAAAGGTCAATCAGAATATTTACATCACGGATGTTGGGTACATTTTCCATGATTACTTCATTAGGAGTTAGTAGTACAGCACATAACACTTGCAGTGCCTCATTTTTTGCTCCTTGTGGGTGTAAATCTCCTTTAAGTTTAAATCCACCTTTTACCTTAAATGTAGCCATCTATATTTATTGTTTATAGTTCTTTTTATAATTTTTCTTTTTGCTATTGGTCTTTTTAACAGAACTACTACCACCTTGCCTTACAGATGCTGAACGGATAAACTCAAAGTCACTAGCTAAAATAAGTTGGTTGTTTGACATTTGTTTAAGATGTAAGCGTATCATGTTGTTGTCCACTGAGCTTTCGTTAAAAAGGATATAAGATTTCTTCATTTGGTTGGCAATCATACCTGTCAAAATTTCTTTTTGATCTCCTTCCATTTTTAGTGCTGACTCAATCATAGTTTGCACTGTATTTCCGTAATAAGAAAATTTAATTTTATTACCAGGATAAGTCATTTTTTCAGGACGTTCCTCTAGTTTTTCAATTGCAGGTTTTTTATAAGGAGATTCAATCTCTAATTTGAAATCAGACATGATATGCAGGTGGTCCCAGAGTTTGTGTGTAAATTCCTTTACATCACGCAAGTGAGGATTCATTTGACCCATAAAAGCAATAATAGCGTCTACACATTTTTGTTGTTCAACTTTGTCAGCTATTGCAGTTGCATGGTTTATCATTGTTTGCACATGTCTTCCGTACTCAGGAATGATAAGGTGTTCTCGTTCTGTATTGTATTCCATGAAAATTAATTTATTTACAAAAGTAATAAAAAAGCCCACCTAATTAGCGGGCTTTTAATTGAATATTTAATTTTTAAGAAGCTTTTTAGAATCCTAAAGTAAGCCCTAAAAGATAATTTCTTGTCGCCTGAGGGAAATATCCCGCCATATTGTATCCTTTCTCACTATCTGCATTTACATAATGGTCACTTTCTCTTGGGTCCCAATTATCAGAAATGAAACGATATATCCAGGCATTACTTATATACTCATTGTTAAACAGATTGTTTATTTGTAAACTCACTTTTGCTGTTTTAAAAATCTTGCTTTCCCAATCATATGTCAATCTCAAATTATTCACTAAGTAGTCGTTTAACATTCTATCTTCTGATGAAGTATTATCAATAAACTGCTCGCCAACATATTTACTGATAAGATCAATACTTGTATTTTTGTCAAACTGATAGTTCAGCTGTGAAGTCCAAATGATATTTGGTGAAAATGCTAAGTTTGTATTTTCATGAGTAACTTGATCCACTCCCCAAGTGTCCCAGTTGTCAACATCCTCAATAAATGGAGTTACAATTTTGTTTTCACTTAATGTCATGTTAGCTGCCCAAGTTAACTTAGTTGTTAGTTTATAAATTCCTTCAAGTTCAATTCCTTTTCGGAATGATTCAGTAACATTTACATGCGTCCTTCCCCCAACATCATTCATTTTACCAGTCATAACCAATTGATTTTCATATTTCATGAAATAAAAATTAGCTCCAAAAGTCATTTTATTTCCCACTTGCTTATATCCTATTTCAGTGTCATAAAGTGTTTCGTGTGTTGGGCGAGATTCAGGACTACTTTCAGTGTAGTCACTTCTGTTTGGTTCCTTGTTAGCCACACCAAATGAAGCATAAAGTACTTGACTTTCATTTAAAGTATGGTGCAAACCAAACTTAGGGTTAAAAAATTCAAGATTTACTTCTTGTTCAGCCGCATTCCCCTCAGGATCTAAACCTTCAAAAATATAATCAATACTTCTTCCTTGTAAATCAATATAAAGCTGTGTAGCCTCACTGTATTTGTAGTCAGCTTTTGCATAGAAATTATTGTCAAATTTTTCAGCTTTGTTCCAGTAGTACTGATGGTTGAAAGATGCGTCACTTGCATATTGCGCCCAAATTACATTTCCGTAATGTTGCCCAGAGTAACGATTGCTTGCTCCACCAAGAGTAAGGTCTAAATTCCCTATTTTGTGGTTAAGTGAATAAGTAAGCCCACCAAAGTCATTATTCAGCCATTTTCTTCTAACAAGATTAGTTTTAGTAATTGTGTCGCTTCCAATAATAATATCCTGTAACCCGTATGAATTAAGTGATTGGTTAAGTTTTTCTTGTTCGTAGTACCCTTCACCATGTGTGTAATGCCCTGCAATATTAAAGTTAGTAACATCATTTAATTGTTGACTATAATGCAATTGATAATGTGTTTGTTTATAATTGTCTACCTCATTTTCATAAGTGTAGCTATTATATGTTCTGTTAGTGTCTAAGTAATTTAAGGGAACACCATTCCAGGCTTGATAAGTGAGTTCATGACCTGTAAATATAATCCCTTTAAGCACAGATTTTTTCCCAAAATAAGTTCCTTGTAAGTATAATGATTTTAAATCAGAAGTTGCTCTATCAATATAACCATCAGATGATATTTTGGATAAACGCCCATCAAAAGCAAATTTACCATTCAATAATCCTGTGCCAAATTCAATATTATTTTTAAGAGTGGCAAAGCTTCCAACAGAATTATTGGTAATAGCATAAGCTTTCTTATTTAATCCATCAGTTTTTAAATTAACAGAAGCGCCAAAAGCAGAGCCACCATTTGTTGAAGTACCAACTCCTCTTTGAATTTGAATATTTTCAATAGAAGAAGAAAAATCTGGCATATTTACCCACCAAACTCCTTGGCTTTCAGAATCATTTAAAGGAATCCCGTTTATAGTTACATTAATTCGTGTTGGGTCAGTACCTCTTATGCGGAAGCCTGTGTAACCTACTCCTGCTCCTGCGTCAGATGTGGTAACTACTGAGGGGGTTAATGAAATCAAGTAAGGTAAATCCTGCCCTAGGTTTCCTTTTTCAATCTCAGCTTCTGAAATATTTGTAAATGCGACTGGTGTCTTTTCTCCAGCTCTTAAAGCATTTACATTTACTTCCTTCAGCAGTTTTTGGATAGCAATAGTATCAGTTTTTTGCTGAGCAAAACCAATAAATGGTAAAGCAAGCAGTGCAGCTATGCAATTTTTTTTGTTAAACATTTTTTATTTTTTTTAGTTAACATTACACGCATAATGGGGTTGACGCATGCTTATTTAATGAAAACTCATTTTCCTATGATGAATTACCACCTCAGGTTCAATGGGTATGATCTCAGCCTTTCGGCACCCCTTTTAAGATGGTGTAAAAATATAAATAGATTTTAGATAATTGATATTAAAGACGATATTTTTGAGATAGAATTTTCTGTTCTATCTCCTCCCTCTACTATAGAATATTTATGTCCTAGATCGTCTAACTCTTCTTTGTAGATTTCAAAAATCGCATCTCTATCATTTGGGTTTTCTCTTTGATTATCTGCCTCCCAAGAAATGTCAGGCTTACATAAAAGATAAAAACGAGTTTCTGTTTTCTGTTTTTCTATTTTATCAATAATCCATTTTTCACATCTGCCATATTTATACTCACTCCAAATTTTAATTGTTATTAAATCAGTGTCTAATAATTGAGAGTTGAACTCAGATTGTAATTGTCCTTTTGCAATAGGTAATAAATCATCTATGATGTAACCTTTATCTAATGAATCAATATAGTGTCGAGCAAATTCTTTTGCAAATGGAATATTGAAATGAGTAGATAATTGTTGACATAATGTAGTTTTCCCACTACTTTCTGGTCCTGTTACAATAATTTTAAGCGAGTTCATTGTTGCGTTTTAGCCAAGAGAAATATCCAAAAATTGCAATAATAGTATACCCCATAAAAAGCAAAGAGGTAAGGTGTAAGTCTCTGCTAAAATAGAGGTAAACGGATACAGCATCAATTACTATCCAATACAGCCAATTTCCTAATACTTTTTTAGCAACCATATAAGTGGCGAAAACTGAAAATACAGTAGTAAAAGAATCTACTAAAGGCAGTGCTGCATTCGTGTATAAACTGAAGTAAAAGCCCATTAAAAAAGTAAGTATAGCGCCTATTAGTAATATTAGTAAATGCTTAGTTATTGTCCATTGTTGTATCTGTAAAGTGCTATCATTCTTATTCCACTGATAATACCCATAAAATGCCATGAATAAATAAAAGACTTGCAGCCCTGTTTCTGGGTATAGTTGTGCTGTGTAGCAAATGTAGATGTAAAGAATCACGCTTATTGCAGCTGCCCCCCAGCACCAAATACTTTCTTTTAAAGCAAGTATTACGTAAAGGATACTAAAAAATACAGCAGCACTTTCAATAATGCTCCAATTGAAATTAAGCTGTGTAAGGATTTGTAATATTTCCCCCACTTAATTTAAAAGTTTGGTTTTTCTTCTAAATCAGAATTGATAACTTTTAAGGAAAATACAACTGAATTTTCGTTTAGAAAAGTGTTCTCCATTTCAGTATTTATAGTATTCATCACTCTTTTATATTCTCCAAAAACTTGCGTACTCATTCCGTTTGTAGCTACTTTTATAAAAGGATATTTCCTTAAGTTTTTTATGAATGCAATAATTGAAGGTTTAAAATCTTCTTTTAAGGGGTACATTGATATTTCTACAGAACAAACCATTAACAATTGTGTACTGCATTAGCAATTTCAATAATCAGATTTTCATTCTTTTCAATAGCATTCCCAACAACAATAATATCGGCACCAGCCTTGCAATTGGCTGCTGCTTTTTCGCCACTACTAATTCCCCCTCCTATAATTAAAGGCGTGTCAACTGATTTGCTTACTGTGGTAATCATTTCTCCTGAAATTGGATTTTGCGCCCCACTGCCACCATCCATAAAAATTAGTTTTAGTCCTAACATTTCACCAGCCATGGCTGTGCAAGCTGCTACTGAATTCTTTTCAGCAGGAATAGGAGTGGTGTTACTCATGTAGGAAACGGTAGTTGGTTTTCCGCTATCAATAAGCATATAACCAGTAGGTAAAACTTCTAATGACGATTGTTTTAAAATTGGTGCTGTGATCACTTGTCTTCCAATAAGCATTTCAGCATTTCTTCCTGAGATTAACGATAGAAATAGTATTCCGTCAGCTTTGTCGTTTACTTGCATGGCATTTCCAGGGAAAAGTACCACAGGAATGTCGGAATTTTCTTTTAATGTAGCTAGGCAAGAATCTAAACTGTCATTAGTAAGTAAAGAGCCGCCAACAAAAAAGTAATCTGTTTTTGCTTGTTTTGCTTTTTCAATAATGATAATTAATTCTGATTCATCTTGTTTGTCAGGATCAATAAGTAGGGCAAATGATTTCTTTCCTCCTTTTTTATTTGCTAGAATTTGATTGTAGATATTCATTAATTTGGATTTTAGTAATGAGATATTAGAAGTAAGAATTCTAGCTAATATCTGTTGTCTATTTTAGTTGCAAACATACACTAAATAGTGATTATTTATTTTTAGGTAGTTTAAATTTAATTCTTTTTGCCTGAAATATGCCGTTACCTTGCCATGTTCTTTTGCAAATAATTCATTAATAATTATATCCTTTACAAAATCAACTCCTCCTTTTTGATGCCATTTATAGATAGCTTCTTTTACGCACCAAATTAAAGTTGCTTTTTCCTTATTTAGCTTTGTTAAGTTTTTTTCTGAAACAAATTTGGAGGCTAATCGCAAAGATTTTTCCGAAATTTGTTCAATGTCTAGTCCTGTTTTTTTGTTACTGATGATAATTGCAACTAATTCTTTGGAATGCGAAATAGAGATATGTCTCCCATTGTCTAATTCTGGAGCCCCAAACTTATTATAAATTATTTTTTTAGTTGGACAAATTTCATTCACTAATAATCGACTTACCAAGTGTTCCTTTTTCCTTTTTTCAGACTTGTGATTTCTAGTATTTATACCCCTCCCTAATACTATTATTTCTTCTAGTGATTCAGTTATTTCCCATACCAAGATAGTGATTTTTTCGCTCTCTATTTTATAGATTATTGGCATAAGGTTGATTTGTTGGCTGCAAATATAATAATTATGATTATCTTTGCAATCCTAAAAAAATGGAAACAATGAATTATAAAGTAAAAGATATCTCATTAGCAGAATGGGGAAGAAAAGAAATCAATTTGGCAGAGTCAGAAATGCCAGGATTAATGTCTATTAGAGATGAGTTTGGAGATAGTAAGCCATTGGAAGGAGCAAGAATTGCTGGGTGCTTACATATGACAATTCAGACAGCTGTATTGATTGAAACTTTAGTTTATTTGGGTGCTGAGGTTACTTGGTCATCTTGTAATATATTTTCTACTCAGGATCAGGCAGCTGCAGCAATTGCAGCTACAGGAGTTCCTGTTTTTGCTTGGAAAGGATTAAATGAAGAAGAATTTGATTGGTGTATTTTACAAACACTTACTGCTTTTGAAGGCGGGAAATCTTTGAATATGATTTTGGATGATGGGGGTGATTTAACCAATATGGTTTTTGATAGATTTCCAGAAATGATAGCTGACATAAAAGGGCTTTCGGAAGAAACTACTACTGGAGTACACAGATTGTACGAGAGAATGGAAAAAGGAACTCTTTTTACTCCTGCTATCAATATTAATGATTCAGTTACTAAATCAAAATTTGATAACAAATACGGTTGTAAAGAATCCTTAGTTGATGCAATAAGAAGAGCGACTGATGTTATGATGGCAGGTAAAGTTGCTGTTGTAGCTGGCTATGGTGATGTAGGTAAAGGTTCTGCAGCTTCACTTAGAGGTGCGGGAGCTAGAGTTATTGTTACAGAAATTGACCCAATTTGCGCATTACAAGCAGCAATGGATGGATTTGCAGTGAAAAGAATGGATGATGTGTGTAAGAATGCAGACATCATTGTAACGACAACAGGAAATAAAGATATTATTCAATCTCATCATTTTGAGGGGATGAAAGACAAAACGATTGTTTGTAATATTGGTCATTTCGATAATGAAATTGATGTAACTTGGTTAAATGATAATTGGGGACATACTAAGGATACAGTAAAACCTCAAGTGGACATGTACACTATTGATGGGAAAGACATTATTTTATTAGCTGAAGGTAGGTTGGTGAACTTAGGCTGTGGTACAGGACATCCTTCTTTTGTAATGTCTAATTCATTTACTAACCAAGTATTAGCGCAATTAGAATTATGGAATAATACAGATGCATACAAAAATGAAGTATATATGTTGCCTAAGCACTTGGATGAGAAAGTAGCTAGATTACATTTGGCTAAAATTGGAGTAGAGTTGGAAACTCTGCGTACTGATCAGGCGGAATATATTGGAGTAACAGTTGAAGGTCCATACAAGCCAGAGTACTATAGATATTAGTAATTGAATATAAAATATTAGATGAAAAGCCCGAGAAATCGGGCTTTTTTTAATTAGAAATATGCATTTGACTACCGCTTAATGTCCAATAGTATTTTTTTAATGGAAGTAATGCTGGTGAGTTCAGTACGCTAGCTTCATTGCTCAATAAAAAAGCTGAAGAACAACAGCCACAATAAGCAATTCCGGCATCTACAGAGTCAATTTGAGAGCATGATAGTGATGGTTCGTAACTGCAATTTCTGTCATACACTTTGTAATCATTACCCACACCATGGTAAATAATGATGCCCTCAACTCCTCCTTCAATAAAAATGGAGTTGCCTGAAACTTGCAAATAACTATATTCTGGCAAATTCAAATCTATGTTAATATTCACATAAACTTCTTGTATATAGTCGTCTTTTGTATTACAAGTCGAGAAAAATAAGAGCGTGCTAAGGATGTAGAATGCTGATTTCATAACTGCAATTTTATGAAAAAGAAATGAATTATTCCTTTATTGATGTATTAATTTATTTGTTATCTTTACGGCCTTTTATAAAACAGAACTTATATTTAAACGAAACATTATACCATGTTGAGAAAAATTTATTTAATAGCAGCTTTAGTACTTACTTCATCACTTGCTATGGCCCAAACAGGAGCCTTGAAAGGGGTGATCACAGACGCAATGAGTGGGGAATCCATCCCTTTTGCTAATCTTATTGCTGAAAAGAATGGGAGCCAGATTGCAGGGACAACTACTGATTTTGATGGTAACTTTACCATTAAGCCTCTTGAACCAGGGACATATACCATAAAAGCAACATTTGTTGGTTATGGCACAGTTGAGGTTGTTGGAGTTATTGTTTCTTCAAATAAGATTACCTTCCAAGATGTGAAGCTTCAGCAAGGTGTTGCAATAGGAGAGGTAAAAGTTATTGCCTATAAGAAACCACTTTTGGATCAGGATAATCTTTCAGGAGAAACAAAAACAGCAGAAGAGATTGTTGCATTGCCTACAAGGAATATTGCATCAGTAGCTGCAAGTACAGCAGGTATTTATCAAAGAGATGAAGGAGATGGTGTTAATGTAAGGGGTTCTCGTTCGGATGCAACTGAATATTATGTTGATGGTATTAAGGTGAGGGGAAGTATGGGAGTACCTACTTCAGGTATTGAGCAAATTACTGTAATTACAGGAGGTGTTCCTGCGCAATATGGGGATGCTACTGGAGGAATTATTTCGATAACTACAAAAGGACCTTCTAATAAAATGTTTGGAGGTATTGAGTTTGAATCTTCAACATTATTTGATAGTTATAATTACAACTTATTAGGGTTTGCTCTTTCTGGTCCTATTTTGAAGAAAAGAAATACTGACGGATCTAAAGGATCTTCATTAATTGGATATTTCTTAGCAGGTGAATTTAGAAGTGTTGACGATACTGATCCTTCAGCAATTGGAATGTGGAAAGTAAAAGATGATGTATTGGCTGATTTACAGGCTAATCCATTTCAAATTGCACCTAATGCTTCAGCAGGATTTTTAAGTAGATCGGAATTTTTAAATGAAGATGACTTTGAGAATGTGCAAGCAAAAATAAATGTGAATGAAAAAAGATTCAACCTTTCTGGTAAATTAGACATTAAGCCTAGTAAAAATACTTTCCTTTCATTAGGAGGGTCTTACTATGCACGTGAAAGTAGAGATTTTTCTTCATGGCGTTCAATGTTCTCTTGGGACAATAATCGTCAGTCAACTCAGCATACTTACCGTGTATTTGGTAAACTGGTACAAAAATTTGGTTCTGCTGAAGACAATGAGGATGAATCATCAGCTAATATTAAAAATGCTTTCTTTACTATTCAAGGAGATTATACTAATAATAAATATACTTATGTTGATGCTGTTCATCAAAATGATTTGTTTAATTATGGATATGTTGGTCAATTTGTTACTAGTAAAGCTCCTGTATATGATTTTGGATCTGTTATTGATTCTTCAAATGGTCGTATATATTCAGGTAGAGTGTTAAATGGTTGGACGGATACACTTTTTGAATATACTCCAGGTGGTGTTAATACATCCTTAGAAAATTATACTAATGCATATATTGATCTGTTTTCGGAATACAGTATGTCTTCTAATTATGTAAGTGGGTATGGTGCTGATGGACAGCTAAGAACAGCTGCAGACTTACAAGGGCAGGGATTGCTGAATGGTCAATTACCTTCAAACGTATATTCATTATTTGGAAATCATGGCTCTATGTATAATGGTTCTGCTAAGCAAGAAAATACACAAACTACTTTTAAGGCGTCAGGTTCGGCTGATATTAAATCCCACGAGTTTTCTTTTGGTTTTGAATTTGAACAAAGAAAAGATTATTACTGGGGTTCGTCACCTATGAACTTATGGAGCATAATGCGTCAGCAAGCGAATAAGCATATTTTAGAAAGAGACTTGTCTAATCCTTATCCTGTATTTGATGCAAATGGAATTTACCAAGATACTATAAACTATGACCGTTTGTTTATTGCAAGTGAGCAATCTACTTTTGATGCCAACTTTAGAGCAGATCACAATATTGGCCAGTTAGAGTTTATTGATATTGATTCATATACTCCTGATGCATTTAGTTTAGATATGTTTAGTCAAGATGAGTTATTAAATAGTGGATCCTCATTAGTGTACTATTATGGGTATGATATTTATGGAAATAAAAATGAAGCAAATAATACATTAAAAGATTTCTTTACACATAAGGATGATAATGGACAATATACAAGAAATATAGCAGCTTATGATCCAATTTATCAAGCAGGATATATACAGGATAAATTTGCTATTGAAGATTTAATTTTCAATGTAGGATTAAGAGTTGATCGTTTTGATGCGAATCAAAAAGTATTGAAAGATAGGTACTTACTATATGAAGCGTATACTGCAGGTGCTAATAATGATTTATTAAATTCAATCACTTCTCCCTCAACAATTGGTGATGATTATGTTGTTTATGTTGATGATTTTGAGAATCCTTCATCTGTTGTAGGGTATCGTAACGGAGATGTTTGGTATAATGCTGATGGACTTGTTATTTCTGATCCTACTTTATTAGCTGAAGCTGCAGGAGGAAAAATTGCGCCTTACTTGAAAGATGCTGAAGCTGCTAAAGCAGGAGAGATTAATATTAAAGCCTTTGAAGATTATGAGCCAGAAACTATATTTATGCCAAGAATTGCTTTCTCTTTTCCTATTTCTGATGAAGCACAGTTCTTTGCGCATTATGATGTGTTAACCCAAAGACCTCCATCAGGAAATAGAATAGAACCGGTGGATTATTTATTTATGGCAGATAGAGTTGGTGCAACTTTGAATAATCCTAACCTAAAACCAGAAAAAACAGTTGATTATGAGCTAGGATTCGCTAAAACCTTATCCTTAAAGTCAGCTCTTAAAATCTCAGCATTCTATAAAGAATTAAGAGATATGATTCAGATAACAAATACCTTGTCAGCTTACCCTGCTCAGTATTATACTTATGGTAATATCGATTTTGGTACTGTTAAAGGAATGTCGATTAATTATGACTTAAGAAGAACAAACAATATACAACTTACTGCTAATTATACTTTACAGTTTGCTGATGGTACTGGTTCTTCAGCTACATCAGGAGCTAGTTTAGTTAGTACAGGACAGCCTAACTTGCGTACTACTATCCCTTTATCTTACGACCAGAGACATGCCATTTCAGCTTCAGTTGATTATCATTATGGTGATGGTAAAGATTATGACGGTCCAGTTTGGTTTGGGGCTAATGTTTTTCAAAATTCTGGAGCTAATCTTATGTTGTCTGCAGGATCAGGAACACCTTATTCTCGTCAATCTAATATTACTCAGGAAGCTGCTGATGGAATTAATGATCGATCTACTTTAGCAGGTAATCTTAACGGTTCTCGTTTGCCTTGGCAATTCAGAATGAATCTGAAAGTGAATAAATCATTTGAAATTAAATGGAATGATAAAAAAAGCTCTAATTTAAATGTATATGTCCAAGTACAAAACTTATTGGATGCAAGAAATATAATTAGCGTTTACCGTGCTACAGGTAATGCTGAGGATGATGGATATTTAACTTCATCAGCAGCACAAAATGCAATTGACGCTAAAAATGATGCAGAAGCATTTAGATATTTATACTCTTTAGCGGTTAATAATCCTTCTAACTATAGTCTTCCCAGAATGTGGAGAGCAGGTATTAGTTTACAATTTTAATTAGATAATGAAAATGAGACTGAAAAATATAGCATTTATGAATAATTCAATAAAAAAAATAGCAACTCTTTACCTAGCTCTATTTACTATAATGGTAGTAGCAAAAGAGAATGTTAATCACCCTGGTTTAACCACTTCAGTAAACACAAAAATTGCTGCAGGTTGTTCTCCATCTAATTCACAAACAGATTTGGATGTCAATAATGTGAGGACTACCATTATGGGTGGAGGTGATATGTGGTGGAATTTATCTGATCCTCAATATGAAATTCCAAAAGGAGGAAATAAGCACTCTTTGTTTGCAGGAGCATTGTGGATTGGTGGAGTAGATGCTGGTGGGCAATTAAAGGTTGCTGCAATGACTTATCGTCAGGGGGGAAATGATTTCTGGTCTGGCCCTTTGAATGTTGATAATGCAACTATTTCGGCTGATGAATGTGCTAAATGGGATAAGCATTTCAAAATTGATCGTTCAGAAGTTGAAGAATATGTTGCGAGATTTATTCCAGCTGGAGGGAATGATCCTACCTATACTACAGAGATGATTCCTGAATCTATCTTAAACTGGCCAGGTTCAGGAAACAAAGAAGCAAAAGGGTATTCTCAGTACCTAGCCCCTTTTTATGATGTTAATGGTAATGGTATCTACGAGCCATATGCAGGTGATTACCCTGACTATAATGTAACCGGTAATAATGATGCTGCTGCATTATTTGGTGATCAGACCTTATGGTGGGTGTTTAATGATAAGGGAAATATTCATGCTGAAACTGAAGCTGATCCATTAGGTTTAGAAATTCATGCACAAGCCTTTGGTTTTACATCTGATAATGAGGTGAATGATATGACATTTTATAACTACACAATTATTAATCGTTCAACACTACCTTTAAATGACACTTATTTTGGTCAATGGGTAGATGCTGATTTAGGTTATTATTTGGATGATTATGTAGGTTGTGATGTGAATTTAGGATTGGGTTTCTGTTATAATGGAGATGCTGAAGATGAAGGGGCTAATGGGTATGGATTTAATCCTCCAGCTATTGGAGTAGATTTTTTTCAGGGACCTTTAGCCGATCCTTTTGATGGTATTGATAATGATAGAGATGGAACTATTGATGAAGCAGGTGAGCAAATTATCATGTCTAAGTTTGTTTATTACAACAACGATGGAACTGTGCAGGGGAATCCAAATGACGGTACAGATATTTATAATTACTTAAGAGGTATTTGGAAAGATAATGTACCTATGACTTTTGGGGGTGATGGGCATGGGGCAGGTACTGGTTCAACAACTGATGAATGTAATTTTATGTTCCCAGGAACTTCAGATGATCAATTCCCAGGACAGGAAT